>DUOC01000166.1 GCA_012839065.1 Thermoanaerobacterales bacterium
CTTATTTAATTTTGTTATTTATTATTATTAATAATATAAATTTCAAATTAGTAGTAATAGTAGTAAGCAGTGTGAATTTGTTGAAAACCAGGCCAAAGACTGTTTAAAATTATGCTAAAGTATGTTGATAACTTGTGGATAATGTGGACTATTTTTACACATTTACCACAGAAACGAAAAATTATGTAATTATACACAAGATATACACATAATTTTAACAGTGTTATTAACATGTTTTGTTAATTCTTTTTAATTTTATCAATAAGTTCATTTACTAAACTTTGCAGTGAAGGATCTTCTTTAAGGTTGTCTGATATTTTGCCATAAGCATGAATAACAGTAGTATGATCCTTACCGCCAAATTCTTCGCCAATTTTTGGTAGAGAAGAATCTGTAAGCTCTCTTGAAAGATACATGGCAATCTGGCGCGGATAAACGATGTCTCTTGTCCTTCTTTTTCCTTTTAAGTCTTCAACTTTAAGGTTGAAGAATTCACTTACTATCTCTTGAATAAGGGATATTGTTACAGGTTTAGGTTTTGAGTCTGGGAGAATATCCTTTAATGCATCTTCTGCCAATTCAGCTGATAAGTTTTGGTTAGTTAAAGAAGCATAAGCCATTACTCTGATAAGGGCGCCTTCAAGTTCCCTTATGTTGGAATCTATTTGATTTGCTATATATAAAAGGACATCATTTGGAATAGAAAGCCCTTCAAGTTCTGCTTTTTTCTTTAGAATAGCAATCCTCGTTTCCAGATCGGGGGTTTGTATATCAGAAATTAGTCCCCATTCAAACCTTGATCTAAGCCTTTCTTCCAATGTTGGGATTTCTTTAGGAGGTCTGTCGCTAGAAATAACGATTTGTTTATTTGATTCATGTAAAGTGTTAAATGTATGGAAAAATTCTTCCTGAGTTCTGTCTTTCCCAGCGATAAATTGTATATCGTCTATTAAAAGTACGTCAATATTTCTGTATCTGTTTCTAAAATACACGTTTTTGTAATCTCTGATAGAGTTAATCAATTCATTCGTAAATTTTTCAGAAGTAACATATAATACCTTGACATCCGGATTTTTATTTAAAATATAATGCCCGATAGCATGCATGAGATGGGTTTTTCCCAGACCGACACCACCATAAATAAAAAGAGGGTTATATGCTTTAGCTGGTGATTCTGCTACTGCTAATGATGCTGCATGTGCAAATCGGTTGCTGTTACCTATAACAAAGGTATCAAAAGTGTACTTAGGGTTTAGATATGTAGTAATGGTTTCATTCTCGGTTTGTATAGGGTCCTGATTCAGCTCGACTGTTTCAATAGTTTCGATTTGCTCAATTAATTCTGAATCGTTATTAGGTGATTTTATAAATTTAATATTCACTTCTTTTTTTAGAAATTCTGAAAAAATTTCTTTAGTTAGTTTATAATACCTGGATTCCAGCATTTCCTTTATAAAATTACTCGGGGTTTCAATAACAACAGTATCGTCTTTAATAGCTAGTAGTTTGGAGGGTTTAAACCATGTGTTAAATGAAACACTACTATCTATCTCCCGTTCTAATATCATTAAAAAAGAGTTCCAAAGTTCACCAAGGGTTAAATTCATAACAAAAAAACCTCCTAAAAATTATAAATATAAAAATTTAACAGTAAAAAACCTGGACTTATCTATACCAGGTTTATATAAATATAAATTTAGAAAGAATAAACTAGAATAAGTTTAGTTTATACACATCTTTTTATCCACAAGTATTAAATTTTTTTTTACTAGGATTTCTGCTAATCCAGGAGGAGTTTTAGGTGAAACAAACTTTAATATCCACAAACATATCCACAATTTATTAAATGAGAGAGGGCCTAATATCCATGAGGATAAACGCCAAAATATATAAAAAATTATCCACAGACTTATCCACAGTATGTGAATAAACAACATATAGAATAACCCATATTATGATAATAGCAAATTAACAGTATTATATCAACACGAAATTTATACAGGATAAGGAGTTTAACAACCTTTTCTTGACATTGTCTACTTATATAAGCTATAATCTTAATAGCTATCAGCTAATAGTTTAGGAAAGTCGCATATATTGTGACAAGGAGGTGTAGTATTTTATGAAGAGAACATATCAGCCAAGCAGGAGATATAGAAAAAAAACCCATGGTTTTAGGAAGAGAATGAGTACGCTTTCCGGAAGAAAAATACTAAAAAACAGAAGAAAAAAGGGTAGGAAACGACTGTCAGCATAAAAGGCCGCACATTCATGGCCTTTTTTAATAATCACGGGTTAGTTTAAGTAAAGATTTTTGAGGTATAAAAAGTTGAAGAAATGTTACAGATTAACAAAAAATTCAGAATTTAAAAAAATCTACAAGCATGGCAGATCTATTGCTGACAGGTATATAGTACTTTATTATCTAAAAAACGAACTGGGAATCAGCAGATTGGGTGTATCTGTCAGGAAGAAAATTGGTAATAGTGTAAAAAGAAATAGAGTAAAACGGTTAATAAAAGAAGCTTTTCGCTTAAACAGAAACAGGATAGTGAACGGGTATGACATTATTATAATACCTCGGTTTGGTGCAACTGAGGTAGATTTTTACATTATTGAGAGATCTTTGTTGAAGTTGCTCAAAAAGGCAGAGCTGTGGAAGGAAGAATGAAGATGAAAAAAGCAGTTATAAGACTTATTCTAATTTATCAACGATTTATTTCTCCTATGAAATCTAAATCCTGCCGTTTTCTGCCTACATGCTCACAGTATGCAATTGAAGCAATTGAAAAATACGGGGTTATTAAAGGGGCATGGATGGCTTTTTTAAGAATACTGAGATGTAATCCCTTTAATCCTGGCGGTTATGACCCTGTTAGATGATAGATAGAACAGGTTTAAATGTAATATTTTTCTAATTATGAGAGATAATAAGGATACATGAGGGAGGGAAAGCTTTGATAGCTTTTTTAGCAGGTATAATGGAGAAGATTTTAAATTTATTCTATAATATCACCAACAATTATGGTATTGCAATTATAGGTATGACTATTCTAATAAAACTTGTACTCATGCCTCTGTCTTATAAACAATACAAATCTTTAGATCAGATGCAGAAGATAGCACCTGAACAAAAAAGGCTTCAAGAAAAATACAAAAATGATAAAGATAAGTTAAATCAGGAACTTATTGAACTTTATAAAAGGAATAAAATAAATCCTGCTGCCGGGTGCTTACCTTTAATTTTGCAAATGCCTTTTTTATTTGCTCTTTTTAGGTTACTGCAAAGTTTTAATTTTGCACATGCAAGTTTTTTGTGGATTCAAGATCTAAGTGCTCCCGATAGCTATTTTATATTACCGGCTTTGGCAGGTCTTACTACATTTTTATCTTCAAAAATGGCAGCCACCAGCCCGGATGCCTCTCAGAGTAATATGAATCTTTTTATGTCTATTTTTATAACGTGGATAAGTACTAGGTTTGCGGCTGGGTTGGCTCTATATTGGGTTGTAAGCAACCTATTTCAGCTTGCACAGCAAATGATAATTGCCCGTTCCGTAAAAATATCAAAGGAGGGGTCCGGTTCATAATGAAATCTATCAGGAAAAAGGGTAAAACGGTAGAACAGGCAGTTGAATTAGCATTAAAAGAGTTGGGAGTAAGTAGAGAAGAAGTCGATGTTGAGGTTTTAGATGCCGGAAGCAAGGGCATTTTTAGCATATTAGCAAAAGATGCTATGGTTATGGTTACGGTTAAGCAAGATAATGCCGATTTTGTATTCAGATTCCTGAGCCAGATCATTAATGCAATGAAAGTAAATGTAAGTATTGATGTTAAAGAAGAGGGCAATCATATTTTTGTTAATTTGCAAGGACCTAATGTTGGTTTATTAATAGGCAGAAGGGGAGAAACCCTTGATGCTCTGCAGTATTTAACTGGGCTGGCTCTTAATAAAAGGACTGATGAATATATTAGAGTTATTATTGATGGTGCCGGTTACAGGGTGCGCAGAAAAAATACCTTAATTAGACTGGCAGAGAAACTTGCAAAACAAGCTAAAAAAACTGGTAAGAAAATAACTTTGGAACCAATGCCTCCCTATGAACGAAAAATTATTCACACTGCTTTACAGAATGATCCTGCAGTTAAAACTTATAGTGAAGGATTGGAGCCTTATCGGAGGATTGTTATAGAAGCTAAGCAGTAAAAATATGATCTTTGTTTGAGATCTGCGCATTTTATTTATAATGCGCTGTTTTTTTTCCCTGTTATAAAAAAGATTCTGGTGTTCTAGCGACGTGAATATTTTGGAACCGTCCCCAAATTTACAAATTTGCATCTGCAACATGGGAAGAGGGAATTCTAATTAAAAATGTATAAGGAAGGGGTGATGTTTCTGTGAGTGAAACAGATACTATTGCGGCAATCTCCACTCCCCTAGGAGAAGCAGGAATATGTATAGTTAGGATAAGTGGAAGAGATGCTTTAAATATAGCGGGAGAAATTTTTCATGCCCCGAAAAGGAAGAGTATACATGAAATCCCGTCGAGAACAATTAATTATGGAAAGATTGTTGATCCGCTGTCGGGGCAAGCTGTTGATGAAGTGCTTTTATCTGTCATGAAGGCACCTTTCACCTATACTCGTGAAGATATAGTAGAAATAAATTGCCACGGTGGAATATCTGCTTCAAAAAAGGTATTAGAGCTGGTTCTTGAAAAAGGGGCAAGGCTTGCAGAACCAGGTGAATTTACAAAAAGGGCTTTTTTAAATGGCAGGATAGACTTGTCTCAAGCAGAAGCAGTTATGGATCTTATTAGCGCTAAAACTGATACAGCCCTTACTCTTGCTTTAAGCCAATTAGAGGGTGGGCTATCTAAAAAGATACACTTGATTATGGAATCTCTTTTAAGTATATTAGCAAATATAGAAGCTGTTATAGATTTTCCTGAGGAAGATATAGATGAGATTACAACCCAACAAATAATAGATACTATAGGCAAGTCAATAGAAGATATAAAAGGGCTGCTTGAGACATCAGATACGGGGAAAATAATAAAAGAAGGGCTGAACACTGTTATTATAGGTAAACCTAATGTTGGTAAATCATCTCTCTTAAATGCATTGTTGGACGAAAAAAGGGCAATAGTAACAAATATCCCCGGCACAACCAGAGACATCATTGAAGAGTTTATAAATATAAAAGGTATACCTTTAAAGATAGTGGATACTGCAGGTATAAGGGAAACAGAAGATATAATAGAAAGGATTGGAGTAGAGAAAACAAAAGAATTTCTTCATAAGGCAGATTTAGTTCTCATAATGCTAGATGCTGCTGATGAACTTACAAAAGAAGATATACTGATAATGGAATTAGTTAATGATAAAAGATCTATTATATTGATAAACAAGTCAGACCTTCCGCAAAAATTGGATGAAGACGAGGTTTATAAAATGGCGGGCACAAATCCTGTTCTTAAAATATCTGTTCTTGAGAACTTGGGTATAGATGATTTAAAACAGCAAATTGCCGATATGTTTTTCAAAGGAGAAATAGAACAGAAGGGTAGTGTAATAATTACAAATATAAGACATCAAGATCTGTTAAAAAAAGCATTAAATAATCTTAAGGATGCCGAAAACGCTGTAAGTTTAGGGATGCCGTTGGATCTTATTACTATTGATATTAAAGAGGCATATTATAAACTTGGTGAAATTATTGGAGAAACAGTGGGAGATACAATAATAGACGAGATCTTTAGCAGATTTTGTGTAGGTAAGTAAAGGGTGATGTAATTCATGACCACATATAAAGCCGGTAAATATGATGTAATAGTTGTAGGGGCAGGGCATGCAGGCTGCGAAGCCGCACTTGCCTGTGCCAGAATGGGTCTTAAAACAGTAGTTTTTACAATTAATTTGGATTCTATAGCATTAATGCCGTGTAACCCGGCAATAGGTGGTCCTGCAAAAGGACATCTTGTTAGGGAAGTCGATGCATTAGGTGGGGAAATGGCAGTAAATACCGATAAATCATTGATACAAATGAAGATGTTAAATACAAAGAAAGGACCGGCAGTCCGTGCATTAAGGGCACAGACGGATAAAAGGATATATCAGGATTCAATGAAACTGACCTTAGAAAGACAGGATAATTTAGATGTAAAACAGGCAGAAGTGGTAGAAATTATAGTGAAAAACGGAAAAGTTCAAGGTGTAGTAACAAGAACCGGGGCAGTGTTTGAAGGTAAAGCTGTTATTATTACAACAGGTGTCTATTTAAAAAGCAGAATTATAATAGGTGAAGTTAACTTTAGCGGCGGACCCAGCGGGCTTTTTCCGGCTAACAGGCTGTCGGAGTGTTTGAAAGGTTTTGGGTTTGAGCTGGGGAGGTTTAAGACAGACACATCACCGAGGATCGATATAAGAAGTATTGATTTTTCGAAGATGACAATCCAATACGGTGATGAAAAAATTATACCGTTTTCTTTTACGACCCCGCATATTGAAATAGAACAGGTACCGTGTTGGCTTACTTATACAACAGAGGAAACCAAAAATATTATATTGGATAATATAGGAAGATCACCGCTGTTTAAAGGAGATATAAAAGGCAAAGGACCGAGGTACTGTCCTTCTATAGAAGATAAAGTTGTAAGATTTATGGATAAGCCCAGACATCAGGTTTTTATCGAGCCTGAAGGAAGAACAACGACAGAAATATATGTGCAGGGCATGAATACAAGTCTTCCCGAGGATATACAGGTGAAAATGATCAGAACTATACCTGGGCTTGAAAACGCAGAGATAATGAGGGCGGGCTATGGAATAGAATATGATTATATAGTTCCCACACAGCTAAAACCAAACCTTGAAACAAAAACGATAAATGGGCTGTTTACTGCAGGGCAGATAAATGGAACTTCCGGATACGAAGAAGCCGCAGCTCAGGGTATTATTGCGGGTATTAATGCTGCTTTATATGTAAAAGGAGAAGAACCTTTATTACTAGACAGATCGGATGCATATATAGGGGTATTAATCGATGATTTGATAACGAAGGGTATAAAAGAACCTTACAGAATGCTGACTTCGAGAGCAGAATACAGATTAATTTTAAGACAGGACAATGCCGATCTCAGACTAACAGAAAAAGGTTATAGACTTGGGCTGATCGATGAAGAACGCTACAAAAAATTTTTAAAGAAAAAAGAAATGATCGAAACAGAGCTCCAAAGGCTGACTGAAACAAAGTTAACCCCTACAGAGGAAATACAGGAAAAACTTACGGATGAGTTAGGCTCAAGTCCTTTAAAAGAACCATCAAATTTAATTGAGCTGCTGAGAAGACCTGAAATCAAGTATGATTCACTAAAAGTATTCGATTATGATACACAACATGAACTGCCGAGAGAAGCAAAAGAGCAGGTTGAGATACAGGTAAAATACAAAGGATATATAGAAAAACAAACTAACCAAATAAGTCAGTTCAAGAGAATGGAGAGCAGAAAGCTTCCAAAAGATATAGATTATGATAAAATAAAAGGGTTAAGGACGGAGGCAAGAGAAAATTTAAAAAAGGTAATGCCCGACTCTATAGGGCAGGCTTCCAGAATAAGCGGAGTAAATCCGGCAGATATATCAATACTGCTTATATATCTGGAGCAGCAAAAAAGGATCAGGAGTGCAGAAGATGACAAGTAGTGAAAGAAAACTGCTGTTAGAAGGATCTCAATTATTGGGGATTCAAATAAATAATGAACAAGCAGATACATTCCTAAAATACATGGAAACACTCTTAGAATGGAATAAAAGAATAAATATTACATCTATCACAGATACAAAACAATTTATAATCAAACATTTCTTAGATTCTCTATCTTGTATAATGTCATTTAATTTTTCAAATAGAGAAAAAGTAATAGATATTGGCACAGGGGGAGGATTTCCCGGTATTCCAATAAAAATAATGATGCCGGAAACAAAATTGACGTTATTGGATTCTACCCGAAAAAGGATAATTTTTCTTGAAGCACTTATTGAAGAACTAAAGTTGCACGATGTTCTTTTGATCCATGGGAGAGCTGAAGATTATGGGAAAGAAAGTCTGTATAGAGAACAATATGATGTGGCGGTATCACGTGCTGTAGCTCCCCTTAAAATACTATATGAATACTGTCTTCCTTTTGTAAAAGAAGGTGGTATATTTATTGCCCAAAAATCAGCTGATGTAGAGACAGAGTTAAGGGAAGGCGAAAGAGCACTTAAAATATTAGGTGGACAAGTTGAGCAAAAAATAGATATAGAATTGCCATTTGGTGGTGGCGGCAGAAGTATTATAATAGTTAGGAAAATTAATAAAACACCTAATAAGTACCCGAGAAGAGTCGGTATTCCGCAGAAAAGGCCGCTTTAAGTAGTTTTTTGTAAGTTTTATAATAATTAAAAAAAAAGGAAAAAATTATTAACATGTAGAAATATATGATAATGGTATATGAGGCGGTGGTATGATGATGGGTAAAGGAAAACATGATATAATGAACGTGCCGGTAGAATGTATAAAACCAAATCCCTATCAGCCAAGAAAAACCTTTACCGATGAGAGTTTAGATGAACTTGCTACTTCAATAAAAAACTATGGTTTACTGCAGCCTATTGTTGTTAGAATGATAAGCAAAAACAGTTTTGAACTTATTGCCGGGGAACGAAGGTGGAGGGCTGCTCAACTGCTTGGTTTATCAGAAATTCCTGCGATAGTAAGGGAAAGTCAGGACAGCGAATCTGCTGTTATGGCACTAGTAGAGAATTTACAGAGAGAGAACCTGCATTTTCTAGAGGAGGCGGAGGGTTATTATAATCTCCTAAATGAATATAATATGACACAAGAAGAATTAGCCCAAAAGATAGGTAAGAATCAATCAACTATTGCAAATAAAATGCGCATTCTTAAGCTGTCCCCTGAGATTAAAAAAGTAATATATCATGAGAAATTAAGCGAAAGGCATGCTAGAAGCCTTTTAAGGTTGCCTGATGAAGAGCTCAGAAGAAAAGTGCTTGCAAAAATTTGTGAGAAGGGACTAACTGTTAAAGAAACTGATGCACTAATAGATCGGATTATGGAAAGGGAATTGGAGAAATCAGAAGAGACTAAAAATGCTAAGATGTTTATAAGGGCTTTTAAAGATATAAGAATTTTTACAAACCAGGTTCGCAAACTCGTTTCTGATATTAAGGATATAGGGTTAGATGCTAAATATTATGAACATGATAAAGGTGATTTTGTTGAGGTAGTAGTACAGATACCAAAAAGTATTAAGGGATAGAAAACCGAGAAAAAAAGACTTGAACGATTGAAAAACCAGTTAAATTTTATAACGCCTTTTTAGGCGTTTTTATTTATGAAGGAATAGAGGGAAAAGTTGTTTTTTTGGCGAACAATAAATAGAATAGTAATAATTTTATTTATTAGAAAATAGGGGTGATCTGTTGTATGTCAAAGGTAATAGCTATTGCAAATCAAAAAGGCGGGGTAGGGAAAACAACAACAGCTGTAAATTTAGCTGCATGCTTAGCTTTTTTGGGTCAGAAGGTTCTGATGATTGATATAGATCCCCAAGGCAATTCTACTAGTGGCGTAGGCATAGATAAAAAACGTATTACAGAATCAGTTTATAATATCCTTATTGAAGACGAGCCCATGTCTAATGTGATCAAGCAAACAAATTATGAAAATCTTTTTATTGTACCCTCTAATATTAAGCTGGCAGGGGCAGAAATTGAATTAGTTCCTGCAATTTCAAGAGAACAAAAATTAAAAAAAGCGATCGAACCTATAAGAGAACAATATGATTACATAATAATTGATTCTCCTCCCTCATTAGGCTTGTTAACTATTAATGCGTTAACAGCAGCTGATACTGTTATTGTCCCTATCCAGTGTGAATATTATGCTTTAGAAGGCCTGGGGCAGCTGATGAACACTATAAATCTTGTACGCAGACACCTTAACCCTGATTTAGAGGTTGAAGGTGTGCTTTTGACAATGTTTGATGCCAGAACAAATCTCTCAATACAGGTGGTCGAAGAAGTCAAAGGTTATTTCAGAAATAAGGTTTACAGGACCATAATTCCCAGGAATGTTCGGCTAAGTGAAGCTCCCAGCCACGGCAAGCCAATAATTACTTATGACCCGAAATCAAGGGGAGCAGAAGTATATTTGGAATTAGCAAAAGAAGTTATGGGATGTGAGGATTATGACTAAAAAAAGATTAGGTAAGGGACTTAATGCCCTTATTCCGACTATGGATGACGACAGACAGGGTGTAGAGGATATCAGCATCAATTCTATAAGACCGAATCCGTTCCAACCGCGGAAGGACTTTGATGAGGAAAAAATAAAAGAACTTGCTGCATCTATACAAGAACATGGGCTAATACAGCCAATCGTTGTTAGAGCAAAAGGAGATTTTTATGAACTGATCGCAGGTGAAAGACGCTGGAGAGCAATTAAGATGCTTGGGCGTCAAACTATTCCTGCAATAATAAAGGAATATACTGATGGGCAAATGCTTGAGATAGCTCTTATTGAGAATTTACAGAGAGAAGATCTAAATCCAATTGAAGAAGCTTCTGCATATAGAACGCTGATGGAAGAATTTAATCTTACACAAGAGGAACTATCGAACAGGATAGGGAAAAGCAGATCTGTGATCGCTAATACGCTACGGCTTTTAAATCTTCCGGCAGAAGTCCAGGGAATGTTAGAGGAAGGCAGTATAACAACCGGGCATGGAAGGACACTTGCAAGTCTAGAAAATGAAGGACTGCAGGTTAAATTGGCTAGGAAAATAGCTAATGAGCATTTAAATGTTAGGGATACAGAAAAAATCGTTAAAAGGCTTATTAACGGTACTGATATGATTCGTAAGGCTGCTGTTGAAAAAGAAGAAAGAGATGTTCTGCTTTTGGATATTGAAGATAGATTAAAGCAGATATTAGGAACAAAGGTAAAAATAGTTAAGGGCAGAAACAAAGGAAAAATTGTAATTGAATATTATTCAAAAGATGAGTTTGAAAGGATAATCGAGACTATTTTTAAAGATATATAAAAATGTTTCACGTGAAACATTTTTATATAAACACGCCGTTTATGTAGTGTGCAGCATGATTGTTTTGTAGGAAACGATGCGTCAACTATGCTGTGTGCTGGTTTACCATGTTAGCAATCTGCATCGAACTGTAGCGCAGCTCGCCTCCTCCTCAATGTAGGTATTATAAATTGTATGGTGCATAAAATACCACCTTAATTAACTTATGAATTTCACCGGATTCACAATGCACAACGCCTTTTAATAATATATGGTTCAAAAGGGAGGAACACGAATTGGTGATTTATTTAGTCAAGCGTCAGTGTGCCCCTGGAATGGGGCTTTTCCATTTCGTTTTCTACATCTTTAAACATTCCATTAATATTTTCTATGAATTGCTTATATATCTTTTATTTGGGCACTTATATTCTTCTATTGATATTATATAGATTTTAGTATTGGTAAGTAAAAAAACTCGTTTACTCGCTTGATTCATCAATAAAAGTCAAGTTTCGACCTATTTGTTCAATATGATCCTTGTCTGCCCATAATATGATGTAATAATAAATGTTATTGTCTATTTCAATTCCTGTTGGGTGTTTTACTATTAAAGCAGCCTGATTTTGCATTTCTTCAGGTTGGTCTGCTGAAGGATAGATCAACCTTGCTTCTTGACCATCGATTTCCAATTCATTTATCTGCGGATCGTCTCCATATGGCTTCAATTTATGGAATGCGTTATCATCGGCTATTTGGTCAATGGATAGGTCTTTGCCGGAAATAGCACCAATTTGGAAAAAGCCATCTTCACCTTCATATCTTTCAACATTTATAGATTCCCAATCTTTGGGGTAATATAGGGAAATTTTGTAGTGTAGATTGCTGTATAGGTTCCATGTAGGAACTATTTGATCAGTATTTGTTTGAATGCCACAGCTTGTTATTAATAATAAAATACAGATAGATAGGGCGATTGCAGTTATGTTTTTCATCTGGCTCTTACCTCCCTCATCAACATTCTATTATCAAGTTCAATATAGTGTTATAAAACCCTGCCGCTTTTTCCTGACTTTTTCGGATTCATATGTAAAGCCATTATCCCCTTTTTCAATTTAAATTTGGAACCATTTAAACAACTTATTTCACTACCCGGTACAAAGCTTAAACATTTTTCCATAATATGAGGAACGGACTCTACAAAGTCATATTGTATGATAAGTTCCAATTTTGCTTTATGTATTTCATATCTTTCTTTATTTATATACTGTACATAATTTCTAATGATGTCTTTATTTATCATTGCATCATCATGCTGTATACCCCATTTATATAAAATTGCTTCGTCTGTGATGTGATCTGACATATAGGATAAAATTATGTGCCATAATGTTTTGTGGGGAATGATGCCCTCGTCGATCTGTCTTCGGGTTGACGTCAGTTGTATGTGTATTGCTTTTTGTATAGATGGTTGCCTACAAACCACTAACCCTGCAAACAGGGATACCACAGAGTCGCCCCAAAATCCACAAAGCACAAGCCTGTAATTGGCTCCCTACTGTCGAAATGACACAGGGGTTGTTTCCTACTGCATATCACAACTCGGTCTGTCCCTTCAATCTAAAGAAAAAGTAATCTTGTATAGGCCACTTTTATAGAATTAACAATACTTATTTTACAGATTGAAACAGGCTTGCAAAATCCAGATTTTTGTGTAATGATAAATTGAGTATAAATCAACTCAAATGGATGCAGAGTGAATTTATAAACAAAACAATGTTTCACATGAAACAAAAACTTTAAAACAAATTGCAGGAGGCGAATTACTATGAATTTAAAATTTTTTACACGTACTGCCATATTACTTGCACTAACACTTGCTTTTCAGATGTTGAAACTGCCTCAACCGATGACAGGACCGGCTGTCAATGCGATGTTGTTTATATCTACAGCGGCTGTGGGTATTTGGGGCGGTGTAATAATTGGAGCACTTACACCATGGATTGCCTTTATAAATGGAATTCTGAACCCTGTACTGGCACCAGCTATCCCCTTTATAATGCTTGGCAATGCAGTGCTCTGTATTGTATTCGGTCTGGTGAAGAAAATAAATATTTATTTAGCAGTAGCTGGTGCGGCGGCTTTCAAATTTATAATTCTTTCCACTGCGGTACGATTTTTGGTAAATGTGCCGCCGCCTGCAGCTAAAGCACTCCAAATACCACAGTTCTATACAGCGCTAATAGGCGGGGCAATAGCATTAGTTGCTATTAAGTTATTGGAAAAACCGTTAGGATTAAAATAAGGGGAAGCAATATTGGAAGTTGGATTTGCAAACTCCTGCTTGAATTAGGGAGTCAAAAAAGAGGAATCGCCTGATTCATATAGAATCCTAGTTAATTAAACTATTATAATACCCTCAAAAATATCAAATCAAAAAAAAGGGTGATGAAAGTGTTAGGCACTATAGTTAATGCCGCAGCGATTGTTATAGGGGCAATGATAGGAATTCTGCTAAAAACAGGGATACCGGAAAAGATAAAAAATACTATGATGCAGGGCATTGGGTTGAGCGTTATAGTGATAGGTCTTTCGATGGCACTAAAAACAGAAAATATTATTATAACAATTCTCAGTTTGGTATTAGGGGGGATTATCGGAGAAGTTCTTCAAATAGAAGAAAGGCTTGAAGATTTAGGCAAATGGATCGAGACAAAGCTTGGTAGAGGCTCTACGGGAGATTTTACAAAGGCTTTTGTGACAGCCAGTTTAGTATATTGTATCGGTGCAATGGCAGTAATGGGAGCATTGGAAAGCGGGCTTACGGGCAAACACGATATACTTTACGCAAAATCAACACTAGACGGTATTTCATCTGTAATATTTGCGTCTAGTCTTGGTATAGGAGTGGCTTTTTCAGCGCTTCCTGTTTTAATATATCAGGGGCTTATAACTTTTGCAGCAACTTTTGTAAAAGTCTTTTTAACGGATTCCGTGATTAATGAAATGACTGCTGCAGGTGGTGTATTGATTTTAGGGATAGGATTAAATATATTAGGCATAACGAAAATTAAAATAGGCAATATGCTTCCGGCGATATTTGGGGCAGTGTTTTTCGTTTTAATTGCAGCAAATTTATCCTTTTAATACAGTTTGTTCTGTAAAGGATTGAAATAATAAGGGGGTTGTAAAATATATGCGCACTACAGTTTTTATTGATAATATATTAAATTTTTTTACACAAACAATAGAGAGTTACAGTACTGAGATTCTACTTATTACATTTGCACTGCTTTTATTATCGATCATAATATTTATATCAGTTTCGATTAAAATGAACAGGACAACAAAAATATACAAACAACTTATACGCAGTGGTTCCGGCATTGATCTTGAGAGATTTTTAACAGAAAATTTGGAGATGTTCTATGATGTATCAAATCAAATCAAGGACATAGAAAATTCATTCAATGATTTCAAGATAAAATTGGATCAATGCTATAAGAAAATGGGGATAGTGCGCTATGATGCTTTTGAAGATATGGGCGGAGAAATAAGTTTTGCAGTTGCCCTTCTAGATACTGGCAATAATGGATTTATACTGAATTGTATACACAGCAGAAATGAAAACCGTACGTATTTAAAACCAATAACAGGTGGTAAATCTGTTTACCAACTATCTAATGAGGAAAAGGAAGCATTAGATAGGGCTTTAAATAAATTTATTTAAAAATTTAATTTTTAGCAGGATTTTTACTTTAAAGGTAGAATTATACTTTACTGAGAACAATATAATTTTTATAATTTTCATTTTTACCTAATGCAAGGGGGTGATAACACCAGTGGAGTCAAAAAAAAGAAAGAATCTGTTTACGATTATGATTATCCCCCACTCTGAAAGAACTACTTTGACCTTTCAAATCCCTCTTTTACTAGGGCAAATTATAGGGTTTGCCGTAGTATTTGCCTTTGTATGCCTGATGATTTTTGCTTTTTCATACCAAAATATGAGAACAGAGATTGCAGAATACAGTATCAAAGCTGAAGAATACAAGCTTTTAAGGGAACAGATGGACTCTATGGCAAAAGAAACAGAGATGATGAGAGAGAAGATGAAATCACTCGAAAAGCTTGATACAGATATAAGAGACATTATGAAAAACGATCCGGCTATGGCAAAAATTAAAGGCAATGAGACAGATTCCGGTGAGGATTATGAGGAAAAAGAATTAGCAGCGACATCCTTGGGCTCTATTAAGCCGGATATATTACTGGCAACTGCTTCGAGAAGTGGAGGCTTTCTAATTACCAGGAATCAAACGACGATAAGAGAACAGATGAACAACGATTTGGAGAATATAAAAAATGAGATAGATACCAGGGAAGAAAGTCTAACAGTTCTAAAATCAGCAGTGGAAGAAAGGCAACAGCGATTAGAGAACACTCCATCCATTTGGCCCGTTAATAATGCAAGGATAACGTCTACTTTCGGCTATAGGCGTTCCCCATTTTCAAACAGAAGGGAGTTTCATAAGGGGATAGACCTTGCAACAAAATATGGGAGCCCTGTATACGCAACCCATGATGGGGTTGTCACCTTTTCCGGTTGGAAGAGCGGATACGGCTACACTATAATAATCAGTAATGATCATGGGTTTTCTACCCTCTATGCCCATAACTCCACCAGGTTAGCCAATAAGGGAGATAGAATAAATAAAGGGGACATAATTGCAAGGGTTGGGAATACGGGAAGGTCTACCGGGGCACATCTCCATTACGAAGTATGGGTTAATGGATCAGTAGTTAACCCCAAAGAATTTATGTAATAAGAAAGGGGATACATATGTTCAGCAAAAAACAGGAGTCTCCGACAATTACGAAAAACATCGAAAAAGTAGATACTGTTATCGGCAAAGATACGGAAATAAAAGGAACAGTTAGCGGCTCCGTGACTATAAGGATTGATGGTAGAATTGAAGGTGAAATTAATGTAGAAGGGGATGTAGTTGTTGGAGAAACCGGAAAGATTGTTGCAGATATTAGTGCCAGGAATGTTACTGCTGCTGGAGAGATTACTGGCACTATCAATGCCAGCGGTAAATTAGAGATAGTTGAAAAAGGCAAGGTTCGAGGGGATATAAAGGTTGTTAGTTTGGTAATAAGTGACGGGGGAATCTTTGATGGCAAAAGTGAGATGCTAACTGAGGGAGATATTGCTGCCCAAGAAAATATAGATATTGAAGAAGAAAATTAACCCAATCGAAGATTGGGTTAATTTTTTATGGATGGTTGCCTCTATCATCATGTGCGTTTCAATTTGTTTGCAACGTTTATTAAAGAGTTAATATGCAGCCATTGATAGTTATTTGCAAATATTTTAAAAGAAGGGGGATGAAGATGTACAAAAACAGGGAAGAAGCTGCAGAAGCGTTAGTACACCTGCTTCAAGATTATAAAAACCAAGAAGAAGTGTTGGTGTTGGCAATCCCTAGAGGAGGTGCCGTTATTGCTTCAATAATATCTCAAAAATTAAAAGTCCCTTGGGATTTAGTAATTCCTAAAAAGATCGGAGCTCCCTTTAACCCTGAACTTGCAATTGGTGTGGTTATGCAGGACGGTACAATAATAAAAAAAGAGGACGCTTCTATTTCCTATGGTATAGAAGATTCATATTTTGAAAATGAAAAAAACACCCTGTTAAAAGAGATCAAAAGGAGATTTGACATTTATAGAGAAGGCAAACCATTTCCTGAATTAAAAGGGAAAACCATAATTTTGACTGATGATGGGATTGCTACAGGTTTCACTGTTAAAGGTGCTGTTGAATTTCTAAAGGGCAAAGATCCTAAAGAGATCATACTTGCAGTTCCTGTTGCACCACCTGATGCGCTGCTTGAAATTGAACCGATGGTGGATAAGATTGTATGCCCTTTAAGACCCGAATTTTTCTTTGCAGTAGGGCAGTTTTATGAAAACTTTACCCAAATAACAGATGAAGAAGTGATAAATCTTTTTAACAGCCAGTCTTTTTAGCTTTATATAGAAAAAGCAAAGAGAGAATCACTGCAGGTATCAATGTTCTCTCTTCGCTTTTTTTGATTGGATTTAACCCAGATGAAACCTTTTAAAACTGTAGTGCAGCCCTTTTGATATTGTATCAGCCATCTTTATAACCAAACTTAAACGCGTATTCTGCAGTACTAGATGTTCCATAAATCCTCCAATGTTGACAATACCTGTAATGTTGAAGTTTCCGACTGCAGGTAGGTTTTTTTTAACCCCGGCTCCCGGGAAAAGGGGTCCGTCTTTAATGCTGATTTGGCCAATATGTTCCATTTTACCCAGGCATGCATCTACAGCAATAATAAACGGATCTTTATATCTTTTATTTATTGTGTCAAGGTTTTCTTCGAGATTGACTGCATGAACGGGTCTGTCAAGGTTACCAAAAACGTGAACTGACGGGGTATTAAATCGGATTAGATTTGAACCTATTAGCGGACCTAATGAGTCCCCTGTTGAGCGATCCGTTCCAATACAGAGTATTATTATCTCATTAAAACAATCTTCATCATAAAGATCAAGGAAAAATTCTGTAAAAGAATTTGAAAAATCTATTAATGAGTTTGGTTTATTAACATCTATCCTTTTTTCTCTTTTTCCTCTTATGAAACTGTTCAAAAATTGAGGATACAAATGAAGACCTCCAAAAAATAATTATCATAAGAATTATATGTTAATTTTAGGGAAATTATTCATAATAGGGAAAGAAATTATTCAGAAAGGTTTTGCAATTAATGGTATAATAAAATATAATTAAAATATGTAAATCTTATCTTTGGAGGTATATGTGTTGTCATTTAATAAAGGTAAGACACTGGTTTTGGCAGCCCTATTACTGACGGCAATTGCAATTTTCTATCTTGCTGTTAATGGACACTTTACCAGCAATATTGAAGCCGAAGTATATTCTTTGAACGGAACGCCTATCTCTGTTAATAATGTCCTTTCTTTGAACGAAGAAATGGTTATCACAAACGAAAATAATAAGCTGCTGGGTTACAATCTCTGGAATAACGAATTTATTTGGGATATCCCCTTAAAAAATCCTGTTAATAGGTTTTGGGATATTGGGGGTAGAGCTGTCATAGAATCATTAAGCGGTGCTTCCATGGTTGATCTTATCAGCCATAAAACTTTATGGGATTTTACAGCTGGTGGAGAAATTGAAAGAGTAGTAGATGTATGTAAAAGTTTTATAGTATTTGAATCAAGAACGAAAAAAGCTGAAGAAAAATGTGCTTTTTATTTTATAAATAATGAAGGTGAAGCCGAATGGAATTTTCCATTACATACAGAGGCTGTACTTTGCGGAGCAATTTCCTCGGATGAAGAATATATAAGTATAAGCACATTAGAGATATCAGATTATATAAAGAGTAGGATTTACCTATTTAATAAAAACGGGGATATAATTTGGGCAAAAATTTTTGATAATGAGATCATAACCTTTATTTTTTTTAACGGTGAAGATGTGGGGGCTTTAATAGAGAATACCCTCATCTATATATCGCCAAACGGTAATATAAAAGAAGAAACAAAATTATCAGGCACTGTAATGATGGCATCTGCTTCAAAAGAAGGTCATATAGCAATATGTAGAAAAGATTCCCCTGAAAGTAATATAGTTAAGGATATAGGCAGAACATATATTGATCTGTATGGGGGGAGCACAGGCAAAAGGTTATGGAGTGTTGAATTAGAAAACGATTGCAGGCATCTTAATATTTCTGATGACGGTTACTTGGTAGTAGTATCTACCACAAACCGTGTTGTAGCTATTACAAGAAAAGGTGACATTGCGGGAGAATACAATACAGACTTTTCTATCGATAAAATGATTATTTCACCTTTTGGCATTCCTTTCATTATAAGCCATGAAAACGGTAGTGTTTTGGTGTACGATTTATAAGGGGGAATGGGCCAATGGTTCTGGCGGACTGGGTTATAATTTTTATAATCGGGCTAAACATAATTGATGGGTTAAGAAAAGGGTTTATCACTGCTTTTTTCGGTCTTCTCAGTGTTTTGGGTTCGATATTTGCTGCTATGTATTATCATAAAGATATTTCAGCTTTACTCAATAAAAGATTGTTATTAAACCAAAAGATCAAAGAACTGCTGGCGGAAAAACTTACCTTTCTGCCAGGCACTCAGGGTTTACCCGGAATAACAGATCCGCCGCCAAGCAATAATATTTTAGAAGTATTCAAAGGAACATGGTACCACTTTTTAATAAAAGAACCCGGAGATCTGATACTTGGCAGTTTGGATATAATTACACCTTTGGCTGATTTTTTCGTTAATATTATTAGTTTTTTTATGCTTTTTATTGCAGCTAAATTAGTACTTTCGGCTGCAAACATCATATTTAATAAGTTGGTTAAGACTGGGGGATTGTCTGGTTTGAACAAAACATTAGGTATTATATTTGGAGGCATAAAGGGCATAATTATTATTATGTTAATTATTACTTTTATGATCCCCTTTTTATCTGTAAACCCTACCGGATTTCTGAATACAGCCTTTAACAGTTCTGTCCTTGCAAAGTATTTTTATTTATACAATTTTATTCCCCCATTTTTAGCAGGTTTTACAATTTAAACTAATATACAGGAGGGATGAGTTTTGGAAAAAACAGTTGATGCAAGAGGGCTAGCATGCCCGAAACCGGTGCTGCTGACGAAAAAAGCATTAGAAGAAATAGAAGAAGGGAATGTATTAACGATTGTTGATACGGAAATAGCCAGAGATAATGTTATAAAGCTTGCAAAAAGTATGGATTGTAACATAATAACTGAAGAATCGAACGGTAGTTTCTATATAAATATATCGAAAAAACAGCCGATGGAATTAACTGACATATTCCGATCAAATGAAAGTGACTATGTTTTATTGGTTACTTCACAGTTTATGGGGAAAGGGAGCGAAGAATTAGGGCGAGTTTTAATTAACAGCTTTTTTTATACCCTTTCCGAAAGCAAAAATCTGCCGCAGTGTATACTTTTTATAAACAGCGGAGTAAACCTTACTACTCAAAAGACAAGCATCATAGAGAGCCTAACATTTCTCGAATCAAAAGGTGTTGAAATATTATCCTGCGGCACATGCCTTGATTTCTATAATCTTAAGGATAGGCTTTTAATAGGCGGAATAACTAATATGTACACTATCGCGGAAAAACTTATTGAAGCCGCCAAAGTTATTACTATTTAGGCGGGGAGAATAGAGTATGGATTTTAAATTTGCTATAGGATCAGTGTTTACGATTACTATTATAAAGGCTGCATCTGTTTTAATAATAATGAAAGTAGTATTAAATTTTGGGAACTTTATAATAGAAAAAGTAATAGGCTCTAAAAAAATCAAAGGTATACCTATCGACAAGAAAAAAGCCGATACCCTTATCTCTATATCAAAAAGTATTTTCAGGTATGTTATGTATTTTATATCAATTGTAACTATTTTAAAGATTTTTGGCATCCCTACAGAATCAATTATTGCAACTGCTGGTATAGGAGGGCTGGCTATAGGTTTTGGTGCACAGCATCTTGTTAGTGACATCATATCGGGATTTTTCATACTTTTTGAAGAACAATTTTCAGTGGGAGATTATGTTACAACTTCAGGAGTAAGTGGTATAGTAGAAGAACTAGGGCTCCGTGTTTCAAAGATCAGAGATTTTAGCGGTGATCTGCATATAATACCTAATGGCAAGATTGAGATGGTAACAAATCATACCAGAGGCAATATGCGTGCATTAGTTGATGTAAGTGTGGCATATGAAGAAGATATTGATGAAGTTATAAATATATTAAAACAAACATGTGATGAGACCAGGCGGGAACTAAACGATATAATTATGGAAGGACCTAATGTGCTTGGTGTTGCTGAACTGACCGATTTGGGAGTAGTAATCCGTGTAATTGCAAAGACGGTTCCTATGGAACAGTGGGGTGTAGAAAGGGAACTGAGAAAGAGGATTAAAGCTGCTTTTGACAGAGAAGGTATTGAGATACCCTATCCAAGAAGGGTTATTATTTCAAAAAATGAGGGGAAAAACGGGGGTGTAGCTGATTGAAGAGAATAGACATAAATGTAGGAGATGTAGTTCGCTTAAAAAAACAGCATCCCTGCGGCAGTTTCCAATGGGAGATATACAGGACGGGAATGGATATAGGTATAAAATGCTTGGGATGCGGCAGGAAGGTAATGGTCCCAAGGACAAAAATTGAAAAAAACATAAAGGAATTTATTAAAAAAGCAGACGAGAAAAATGATGATAACAGTGAATAATAACAAAATCGCTGATTGAAATAGTTTTCTTAAGATGTTATAATATATATTCGGATTCCCTGCTCTATGTTGGGGGCATAGGGCCGTGAGACCACAGGGAGGAGGTGCAAGAGATGCGGGATTATGAAACGCTTTATATCATTAACCCTACATTAGAAGAAGATGAAATTAAAAATGTAGTAGAAAAATTCAAAACGCTTATTCAAAAAAACGGTGGAGAAGTAACGGATATTAATGAATGGGGAAAAAGAAGGCTAGCATATACAGTTAAAAACATGAACGAAGGATACTATGTTTTGATGCAATTTAAAGCGGAACCTGCAGTTGTCCAAGACCTTGAGAGGGTTTTCAAGATAACTGATGAGGTTATCCGGTACCTCATAACCAAGCAGGAATAATAAAAAAACATATATGAGGTGAATAAAATGAATAAGGTTATATTGATCGGCAGGCTTACAAAGGATCCCGAATTAAGGTACTTAACCAGTGGTGTGCCGGTAACTAATTTTACCATTGCTGTTGATAGGCCTTTTCTTAATCAGCAGGGCGAAAGAGAAGCCGACTTCATAAAGATAGTAGTATGGAGGAAGCTTGCGGAAAGCTGTGCAGCAAATCTTAACAAAGGAAGGCTTGTCGGAGTTTCAGGCAGACTTCAGATAAGGACTTATGATGACGAAAACAACCAGAGGCGTTGGATAACAGAAGTAGTAGCAGATGAAGTTAAATTCTTGGACTGGCCAAAAGATCGGTCAGATAAAAGTGAGGGATATGAAGCAATGGGACCGGATGCAGTTAATGAACCTTTGGACGACTTGCCGTTCTAGCCATGCAGAGGAGGGAAAAAAGTAAAATGAGACCCAATAAAGGTCGCAGAGTAAGAAAGAAAATGTGTGCTTTCTGTGCAGATAAGGTTGAATCAATAGATTATAAAGATGTAAGTAAACTGCGTAAACATATATCAGAAAGAGGCAAGATCCTTCCAAGAAGGATCACCGGGAATTGTGCAAAACATCAAAGACAGTTAACTTCTGCAATAAAAAAAGCAAGGAATATTGCACTACTGCCTTTCACTGCCGAATAAAATAAATGCTCATATAAAAAACAGACGATTATATAGCAGGATGATTCTTTCATCCTGCTATAATTTTAGAATGCTTAATTTGTGCAGAGGTATTTCCAATTAAATGTATTTTTGCAGTTTGAAGGATATCGATTTCATTTGAAGAATATATAAAAGTTAGACCTATAATTCCATAATGAAATGAGGGTGGTTATATGCTGCCGTTTGAAGAATTAGATATTACCAAAAACATAAAAATGATTGAATGGTTAAAAACAGAGCTTTTAAGCGGTGTATCTGATCTGTTTAAGGTAATGGCAGCCGGTGGTAAAGAAGGTGTTTTGGACATTCTGTGCGGTATAATAATGTCTTCTTACCTTCTTGGGAAAAGGCTTGGTTTGAATTTTACGCGAATAGATTCACATATGGAGAACAAAATAAGATTGAATATTGATAAGGGTCATGAAGCAGAAAAGTGGTATGGTGATCTTACTGAACTATCTCAGCATATAAAAGTAAATCGCCGAAAAACCGATTTCAGTGATCCTCACTAAATTTTATGTAAAGGAGGAAGCATTTTGCCCCAAGAATATTCCAAAACGAGATCTATGGTTGAAGGAGCTCTACTTTCAGCTATAACTGTTCTTTTAAGTGTCGCCAGTATTTATCTGCCTCTGATTGGCACATTAGCAACTTTTGTTTGGCCTGTTCCCATAATCATCTTGATGTTAAGACACGGTATTAAGACCAGTATTATGGCAACAATTGTTTCGGGTCTAATTGTATCGCTTTTAGCGACGCCTATTGATGCAGTTTCTATAATATTAGGTTTTGGTTTGACGGGAATCGCACTGGGTTATGCCATAAGAAAAGAGTATTCCCCCGGGAAAATTCTTATAATAGGCAGCGGGGTATCCTTTATCTCAAAGGTTATCATTATAGGCATTTCAATGCTTGTAATGAAAATAAACCCAATCAATCTGCAGATGGATATATTAATTGAATCTTTGGAAAGTGTTTCTGAATTCTATGCTTCTTTAGGTATAAATCCGGAAAATATTGAACCGTTATTAAATTCATTTAGGGAATTAGCAAAAATACTTCCGATAATTATACCTTCTATACTGCTTTTAGCATCTGTTATGGATGCTTTTTTGAACTTTAGTGTTGCACGTCTGGTTCTAAAAAAATTGGGGCATACGATAAGACCATTACCCCCGTTTATATATTGGCAGCTGCCTATATATACTGTTCCAATGTTTTTAGCTGGTATAGCAATGTCTATGTTGTATAGTTTCTACCCTAGTGAAATTCTAAAGTTTGTCGGTATGAATTTAACTATTTTCTTCCCATATTTATTTATGATACAGGGTTTATCACTTCTTGCTTTTTTCTTAAATAAGATAAAAGCAAATAAAATATTGAGGATAGTCATAGTAATTTTTGCACTTTTTAATCCGCTTTTTTCAAGGATTCTGGTATTTGCAGGGCTTTTAGATATTCTATTTAATTTTAGGAAACTTAAAAAGAATGCGTAATTTTTTGGGGGAGAGTAAGTTATGAACAGACATAACAAGAAAAAAGGCTTTATAAGCTACAATGTCAGGATATACTTAGTAATAATAAGCATACTTATTTTGCTCCTTTCATACTACAACTGGCGCATGTCCATAATGGGTGTAATACTGCTTATTAGCTTAATATTCTATAATTGGGAGACCAACAGAAGAAGAAGAATTGAATGGGAAAATTATATTGAAAGCCTTATAAACACTGCTGATACTGCATCTTTGAATGCGGTCATAAATCTGCCTATAGGTATGGTTATCCTGGATATGGACGGAATAATACGCTGGTATAATCCCTATTTCGGAAGAATTTTTGAGACCAGCGATCCGGAAACAAG
Organism: Thermoanaerobacterales bacterium; assembly: GCA_012839065.1. GTDB lineage: Bacteria > Bacillota > Thermosediminibacteria > Koleobacterales > Koleobacteraceae > DUOC01. The sequence goes on from DUOC01000166.1 coordinate 24,407, forward strand.
CTCCCAGAAAAAAGAAGATATGCTCGATATAAGTATTAAGGAAATTATACCTAATCTGGATACAGATTTGCTGTTTAAAGAGGATTTGGATGGGGAAGGTCAGGAAAGGGAAATAGGCGGCAAGGTATACAAAATTATAGGCAGGATTTTAAAAAACAGAGGCCGTCGTATGGATTCAAGATATCTAATTGCCCTATACTTGCTTGATATTACACAACTAAAGGAACTGGAGAAAGAATATATTTTAGATAAAGTGGTCATTTCGACTATTCAGGTAGATAATTATACCGAAGTAATGCAGGGCACAGAAGATGCAAACAAACCACTGGTTGCTGCTGAGATAGAAAAGAGTTTGCGTGAATGGGCACAGAGCCTAAAAGGAATTCTAACTAAATTTGCCGAAGATAAGTACATACTGGTTTTTCAATATAAATTTCTTGAAAAACTGACTAAAGAAAAATTTAGTATCCTAGATAAATTCCGTGAAATAAAAGCAGGCAATAAGATACCTATTACATTAAGTATTGGAGTAGGGTTTAGTGGTGATACTCTAACTGAATCAGGGCTTTTCTCTGAAAGGGCATTAGATCTGGCATTAGGCAGGGGTGGGGACCAGGCTGTAGTAAAAATAAAAGACAAGGTTTCTTTTTATGGCGGTAAAAGTAAAGCCGTGGAGAAAAGAACAAAAGTCAAGGCGCGTGTTATTGCTCATGCACTTAGAGAACTTATGGAAGGTGCAAGCAATATCCTGGTAATGTCACACGATATCCCTGATATGGATGCCTTGGGTGCGGCTGTCGGCATAATTAAAGCCGGCAAAACGGTTGGCAGGGAAGCATATTTTATATATCAAGATACAAACCCGTCCCTTAAGGGTATTGTAGGACTGCTGAAAAATGACGAAGAATACAGCAATGCTTTGATAACTTCTGATAAGGCAGCGAGATTTATAAACTGTGATACATTATTAATTGTTGTGGACACTCACAAACCCAATTTTGTATCTAATCCGGAAATTCTTGATCAAGTAAATAAGGTTGTGGTAATTGACCATCACAGAAGAGGTGAAGAGTTTATTGATGATCCTCTTTTAATATATCTGGAACCGTATGCATCGTCTACATGCGAGTTAATAACAGAGATCCTGCAGTATCTTGATGATGATATAAAGATGAAAGAAATCGAAGCTACAGCACTCCTTGCAGGGATAATAATGGATACCCAAAAATTTTCTTTTAAAACAGGTGTGAGGACATTTGAAGCAGCGTCCTTCTTAAGAAGAAAAGGAGCTGATCCCACTATCATACATCAGCTCTTTCAGGAAGAAGCAGAAGCTTTTATATATAGGGCAGAAATAGTCAAGAACGCAGAGATCTTATACGATAAAATCGCAATTGCTGTTCTGCCTCCAAAAGATATCAACCCCCATCTGGCAGTAGCTCAGGGGGCAAATGCTCTGCTCCATCTGAAAAATATTACTGCATCATTTGTTATAAGTGAAGACGAGAACGGTGCAATAATTAGCGGACGTTCACTAGGTGATATTAGTGTACAGCTCATACTGGAAAAGCTCGGCGGCGGCGGTCATCTGACAGTTGCCGGAGCACAGCTCTATAATGTCGGCATTCAAGAAGGATTAAAAGAGCTGAAAAAAGCAATAAGGGAATATATGGAGGAAGGTGAAGGTTAATGCTTGTCATTTTACAAAAGGATGTAAAAAAACTGGGAGCAAAAGGGGATATAGTCAAAGTATCTGATGGATATGCACGAAACTACCTTCTGCCAAGGGGGCTGGCTGTCGAAGCGACGGAAAAAGGCATAACTCATGTAAAGACCTTAAAAAAACAACAGCAGCGGAAAGAAGAAAATGAACTCAAAGAAGCCAAAAAGCTGGCAGAAAAGCTTGAAGGTCAGGTATTTGTACTGAAGGCTAAAGCAGGAGAAAAAGGAAGGCTGTTTGGCTCTATAACATCAAAAGATATAGCAGACAGTATTAAAAATAAATTTGGTTTATCCATAGATAAAAGGAAAATAGATCTCCCCGAACCTATAAAAGCCCTTGGCAGCTATGAAGCAGAAATAAGAATCTATCCGGGTGTTACTGCTGCCATTAAAGTAGTAGTTGAGGCATGAAGGTCATCTATATTATCAAATAGCAATTAACCAAGGGGGGGGAATGGGTGAAATGGACTTAATACAAAGAGTGCCTCCCCAAAACATAGAAGCGGAACAATCAGTTTTGGGCGCAATGCTCCTGGAAAAAGATGCAATAGTTTCAGCAGCTGAGATTCTAAAAGGGGAGGACTTCTATAAAGAATCCCACAAAAAAATATTTGAGGTAATTATTGATATATATGAGAAGAATGAACCTGTAGATCTGATTACTGTTACTGAGGAACTGCGTAAAAGAAATTCTCTGGAGGAAATTGGTGGGATAACATATATAACCTCACTTGCTAATAGTATTCCTACTGCAGCTAATACAGCGTACCATGCAGCTATCGTTAGAGATAAATCGATACTTAGAAAACTGATCAATGTTTCTACAAGGCTGGTAAAAATGGGCTATGATGCTGATAAAAATGTTGAAGACATACTGGATGAAGCCGAACGTATGATTTTTGAGATTGCAAACAAACGCTCATTAGAAGGATTTTCGCCTGTCAGAGATGTGGTTATAGAAACACTGGACATGATAGAGGAACTCTATAAAAACAAAGGCAAAATGACCGGGATCCCAACCGGCTTCCTTGATTTTGATAATATGACTTCAGGTTTCCAACCTTCAGACTTGATAATTATAGCAGCTCGTCCTTCTATGGGCAAAACGAGTTTCGCACTCAATATTGCCCAATACGCTTCTATTAGGGAAAAAGTTCCGACTGCTATCTTCAGCCTTGAAATGTCGAAAGAGCAGCTGGTTCAGAGAATGCTGTGTTCAGAAGCGCATATTGACAGCCACAAGTTAAGAACAGGAAACCTTGAAGAAAACGATTGGCTCAAATTAGCAAGGGCTATGGGGCCCCTTTCAGAAGCACCGATTTACATAGATGATACCCCCGGGATAAGCATAATGGAGGTTCGTGCAAAAGCGAGGAGACTCAAAGCCGAAAAAGGATTAGGATTAATTATTATAGACTATCTGCAGCTTATGCAGGGCAGGGGATCTAGCGAAAACAGACAGCAGGAGATATCAGAAATATCAAGGTCGCTAAAAGCACTTGCCAGAGAACTCCGTGTTCCGGTAGTTGCACTTTCACAGCTAAGCAGGGCGCCGGAAATGCGTCAGGATCACAGACCAATTCTAAGTGATCTTCGTGAATCGGGCAGCCAGGAGCAGGATTCTGATTTGGTAGTTTTCCTTTACAGAGATGAATATTATAACTCAGATACGGACAAGAAAAATATAGCAGAAGTTATTATCTCAAAACAGCGCAATGGTCCGACAGGAGTAGTCGAATTGGTATGGCTAGATAAATATACTAAATTTGTGAACAAAGCAAAACAGCAGTATACTGAAGTCGGGAGCGCATAAAATATTTTATAAAATGGAGAGAATAAAAATGATTATTGGTCTCGATATGGGAGGAACCCATACCGATGTAGCACTTTTGGAAAACGGAGAAATATATAAAAAAACAAAATATCCGAGGCAAGAAGACTTTCTTGAATCGATCCTAATACCTTTGGATCAAATAATGGAAGGAGAAGATCCTTTAGCGATAGAACGGGTTCTTTTGAGCACTACCCTATCTACAAATGCTATAGTAGAAGGCAAACTGGGTAAAGTAGGTATGGTACTTGAGCCTGGTCCGGGTTTAAACTTGGATTATTTAAACAGTATTTTCCCCGTTTGTTTTATAAGCGGGTATATAGATCACAGAGGCAGGGAAAAATTTTCACTTGATATGGATGAAGTCAGATCAGCAGGCAGGCATATGAAAGAGAAAGGGGCTCAATACCTAGGTATTGTAGGTAAATTCTCAACGAGGAATCCATTACATGAAAAGAAGATATATGAGACAATAGGTCCATCTTTTAGTTATTCCACTCTGGGGCATACACTTTCCGGTAATCTAAACTATCCGAGGAGGATCTATACATCATACTTAAATTCAGGGGTTTGGGAAATATACAAACAATTTCTAAAGGCAATAAAATATTCTTTGGGCGAACGTAAGATAAAAGCCCCATTATATATTTTGAAAGCCGATGGAGGCACTCTAGCCGGAGACGCAGCACTTTTAAGGCCCGTAGAAACCGTTCTCTCCGGTCCTGCTGCAAGTATAATGGGTGCTATGGCTCTGGAAGATATTGAAGAAGACGGTATAATACTCGATATAGGAGGGACTACTACAGATATTGCCTTTCTTGCTGACGGGGTTCCTCTTTTTGAACCGCGGGGAATAGAAGTTTCAGGTTTTAAGACCCTTATAAGGGGGCTGTATTCAAGACCTTGTGGTGTCGGTGGTGACAGTCTGGTAGAATTGAAAGATGGGCAGTTAAAGATAGGACCCGAGAGGCTGGGACCTGCTGCGGCATTTGGAGGTTCATCGCCAACACCAACAGACGCAATGGTAATAAAAGGCATATACAAAGAAGGCTCTAGATCAAAGGCAATTGAAGGGCTAAAACCCTTGGCGGATAAAAAAGGAGTAAGTGTTGAAGAAATGGCTGATATGATTTACGAGAAGACAGCAGATATTATCGTAGAAAACATTAACAGATATCTGGGAGAAGTAAATTCAAGACCTGTATATACTATACATGAACTGCTGCACGGTAAGAAGCTAGCCCCTCAAAAAGTAATTTTAGTTGGTGCGCCTGCACCTGCTTTTGCAGAACCGGTATCGAAAAAGTTGGGTATACCATGTATTTTGCCTGAAGGATTTGAGGCTGCAAATGCACTGGGTGCAGCACTTTCAAGGGTTACAACTGAACTTACGGTAGTAGCTGATACCCAGGAAAGAACATTAGTAGTGGGCGAAGAGGGTATAAGAGAAAAAATACCTTCAAATTTTAGTAAAAAAGATGCGGAAAAAGTCCTGTTTTCATATTTAAGAGAAAGATGTATAAAGATGGGCGGAGATCCCTCATCACCTATGGAAATAATAGAAGAAGAAGAGTTTAATGTTGTGAGGGGATTTTATACCTCTGGTAAAATAATAAGACTAAAAGGACAGATCAAACCCGGGATAAGGGGTGATTATGGTGCTTAAAGCTAAAAACAGGTTAGGTCTGGTTTTTTTCCCTGCTTTTGATTGGGCAATAAGTTCTACTCATCCCGAAAGAGAAGAAAGGCTTCTCTATACAAGGGATCAGGTTGAAGAAGAAGGGCTTTTTGACATAGACGGTATTATTGAATATAATCCCAAAATGGCATCTTATAAAGATGTGCAGAGGGTTCATTTATGTGTACCTGATGAGAAAAGCAGAATGACTGAATCCCATTTAATTTCAGCGGGCGGGGCTATCACTGCAGCGGAAGCTGTTATCAAAGGAGAGGTGGACAAAGCCTTTGCACTGGTAAGACCGCCCGGGCACCACGCAATGAGGGTAGTGCACGGTGCCAGGGGATTTTGTAACATAAATATTGAGGCGGTTATGATAAACTATATAAGGAAACACTATGGGATAAAAAAGATTGCCATAGTAGATACTGACTGCCATCATGGTGACGGAACTCAAGATATATACTGGAATGATCCGGATACACTTTTTATCTCACTGCATCAAGACGGGCGCACACTTTATCCGGGCTCGGGATACACTGATGAAATAGGAGGACCTAATGCAGTTGGCTATACGCTTAATATACCACTACCTCCAGGCACATCAGACGAGGGTTTTCTATATGCCCTTGATAATTTAATACTTCCCGTAATTGAGGAATTTCAGCCGGAACTCATAATTAATTCTGCAGGCCAGGATAATCATTATACAGATCCTATAACTAATATGAATTTTTCCGCCAGCGGTTATGCGACACTAAACGATAGATTAGATCCCCATATTGCAGTTCTTGAAGGAGGCTATTCTATCGAAGGCGCTCTTCCATATGTAAATACGGGTATAATCCTAGCGATGGCAGGTCTAGATTATAGCAATGTAAAAGAACCGGATTTTGAGCCGGGCAGATTTAGAGAAACTGCTCGGGTTATGGAACACATAAAAGATGTATGTGAAGAGGTCTACAGGACATGGAAGAACCGTTCTAAATATAGACAGAAGATGATTAAGGATGCGAAATATTTAAAGGAACGAAGGAGTATTTATTATGATACGGACGGGATATCAGAATCTCGTGAAGAAATTATAAAAATATGTGATTGTTCCGGTTATTCAATACTGACATCAACTTCTGACAGGGGTTATACTATAAGAAGTGTTATTATCCCATGGAATTCATGTCCCAAATGCCATAAAGAAGGGCTTGAAGCATTTGAAAAGATAAGGGAAGAAAAGGGATTCCCGTCAGGTATAATTTGCCTTCAGGACGGTATTAATGATATATTTATTAGAGAGACTCCATAATTGGTAGGGGCCATATAAGCTAAAAAGGAGAAGGTGGAACTTCAATGGCAAAATATGATGTGATAATTGTTGGCTCAGGCCCTGCCGGCATATTTGCTGCCCTTGAACTGGTTAATAAAAAAGATGGCATTAAAATAGCTATAATTGAAAAAGGCAGAGATATTGAGCAAAGAAATTGCCCTGCAAATACCGGCAGAACTTCGTGTGTAAACTGTCCCACATGCTCTATAGTAAGCGGTTGGGGCGGAGCAGGTGCATTCAGCGACGGCAAGCTGACATTAACAACCGATTTTGGCGGTTGGCTTGATGAATACATGCCAAAAAGTGAAGTCCAATCTCTAATAAATTATGTAGATGAAATATACTTAAAATTTGGAGCAACAGACATTATCCACGGAACCGATGAAGAAGGGATAAAGAAGATCCAACGCCGAGCAGCTACGGCGGATTTAAGACTTATTCCCGCAAAAATAAAACATTTGGGCACTGATAAATGCTTCGATATACTGAAAAATATGAGGCAGTACCTGGGAAATAAAGTTAATATATTTGTCGATACTCCAGTATCACAACTAATAGTAAAAGATGGTAAGATAAGCGGGGTTGTTACAGGAGATGGCAAGGAAATCTACGCCGATTATGTAATATGCGGTCCCGGTAGGGAAGGGTCTGAATGGTTTGCAAAAGAATCAGCACGTCTAGGCTTGGATATGACTACTAATCCTGTTGATCTGGGGCTGAGAATCGAAGTCCCGGCTGTTGTAATGGAACATATAACAGATGTGGTGTATGAATCCAAATTTATATTCTACTCTAAACAGTTCGATGACAGGGTCAGAACTTTTTGTATGAACCCTCACGGTAAGGTAGTAATAGAAAACAACAGCGGGCTTCTCACGGTTAATGGGCACAGTTTTTCTAATATGAAAACTGAAAATACTAATTTTGCTGTTCTTGTGAGCAAAAGTTTCACAAAACCTTTTAAAGAACCTATTTCATACGGAAAATATATTGCAGCCCTTGCTAATATGCTTGGAGGCAATGTTTTGGTGCAGAGGTTGGGTGATCTTTTATCAGGCAGGAGATCAACTGATGAGAGGATAAAAAGAGGGCTGGTAGAACCAACCCTTCAAGATGCTACACCGGGGGATTTAAGCCTTGTGCTTCCTTACAGGTATATGATAAGTATCCTTGAGATGTTAGAAGCCCTTGATAAGGTAGCACCGGGCATCTATTCACGTCATACACTTCTATATGGTGTAGAGGCGAAATTCTATTCGTCCAGGCTAAAACTGACTCCAAATCTTGAGACACAAATAAGGAACCTGTTTGCAGTTGGGGACGGTGCCGGTGTAACAAGAGGTCTTGCTCAGGCTTCGGTTTCAGGAGTGATAGCAGCAAATGAAATAATTAAAAGAATGAAATAAAGCGTGAACAGCGCAGTGTAAACGTCTGTTTTAGACATAAATATTTAATATTTTTATGCCAAGCAGCGGTTGACATATTAAATAAAATGTAGTATCATAATAATTCGTAAGACCCTATATGAGCCATTAGCTCAGGCGGCA
>DUOC01000167.1 GCA_012839065.1 Thermoanaerobacterales bacterium
AGTTGAAACTTGTTCCTTATCTAAACGCACACGGACATTTATTTCCTTGCCCCCAACCCTGTACATTGTAGCAAGCTTACCTTTAACCCCTGCTTCTACTGCAGTTGCTACTTGAGCCGTACTCAGCCCGTATGAAGCAGTTTTTTGTTTATCGACCCTAATCTGCACTTCAGGCCGCTCTTCACTCATACTCGTATCTACTTCTCTAGTCCCCTCAACTTTTGATACTTCTTCTGCAATAAGATTGGAAATCTCTTTAAGCCTGTCAAGGTCATCCCCTTTAATTTCAATAGATATAGGTGCAGAGCCTGCCATTGCAAACGACATTATACCTTGTGACCCTACTTTTATATCTGCATCAGGGATATCTTTAAGCCTTTCTCTTGCATCTTCTACAATCTTATCGGTAGCTCTGCTCCTTTCCGACATCGGCACCAGTTGGACCCACATAGAACCCGCTTCAGGCCCCGAAGACAAGCTGACACCGCCTTCTGAAGATCCCCCTGTCATAAAAATCTGTTCAACCTCAGGTATATCTTCTAAACGCTGCTCAATTAATGATAATACATTGTAAGTCTCCTCCATCCTTGTACCGGCAGGCAGCTTAAGGTTAATCGTAAACCTCCCTTCATCAGTATCAGGAAGAAACTCCATACCTACAAAAGGCATAATAACAATTACCAAAGCAAAGACGCATGCAGCCACAATCACAACAATCTTCCTATGCCTTAATGCCCATTTCAACAGTGAAAAATATTTTTCTTCAATCCTTTCAAAAAACCTTTGCCATGAAAGAGACAGCTTTGTCAAAAACCTTTTTTCATCAAGGCTGTTTTCTTCTTTTGCAACCTTCAAAAACTTAGAGCACATTACAGGCACAAGGGTTAATGAAACAATCAAAGATGCTAACAGGGAAAACGATACCGTTAGAGCAAGCTCCTTAAAGACAACTGAAGCAAGCCCCTGCACATAAACAATTGGCAAAAAAACTGCCACAGTTGTAAGTGTAGATGCAAATATCGCTGTTCCCACTTCTTCCGCAGCAAGTTTAGAAGCATCAATCCCTGTATACCCGTCCTGCCTAAACCTGTATATATTTTCAAGAACGACTATAGAGTTATCTACAAGCATTCCAAGCCCTAATGCAAGCCCGCCGAGTGAAACCATATTAAGTGTCAGATCTGCAAAATACACAAGTATAAAAGTAGCAATTACCGAAATAGGGATAGCAACACTTATAATAAGTGTAGGCGTAACACTCCTTAAAAATATATACAAAATCAAAACTGCAAGAGCAGCGCCAACAAGACCGTTTTGCAGCAAATTTTTAATCGAAAACTTGATAAAATCAGCCTGATCAAAAATAGAATAAAATTCTATTTCCGGATATTCTTCTTTAATTTTTTCCAATTCCTTATTTACTTTTTCCGAAACCTTGACCGTATTATAATCGGTTTGTTTCTGAACCGAAATCCCTATACAAGGCTTACCATCCATCAGTGCAAAAGACTCCACATCCTTATAGGTATCCTTTACATCGGCAATATCCCTCAAAAGCACTGAAGCACCCATAGGCGTATTAATAACGATATTCTTAATATCTTCAATGTCCTTAAATTCCCCTATAGTTCTAATGATAAACTCCTTCCTGCCTTCATACACCTTCCCGCCCGGCAGATTCAGGTTCTCCAGCTGTAAAGCCTGAGCAACCTGAGCAATAGACATATTATATCCTTTCAAACGTTCAGGATGGACAACTATTTGGATTTCTCTTACCAAGCCTCCTGAAGTCTCTAAAGAAGCTACACCTTCAATCCTTTCCAGTCTGCTCCTAATAACATCATCGGAAAAAGCCCTTATCTCTGCCTGATCCATATCGCCGGAAATCCCAAAAAAAATGATAGGCATCATAGCCGGGTCAAATTTAAAAATCATCGGGCTGTCTACACCATCCGGAAAAACCCTTTTAAAAAGGTCAATCTTTTCCCTCATGTTCAGCGTAGCAAAATCCATATCTGTACCCCAGTTAAACTCAGCAATAACAAGGGACATACCCTGCTGGCTTAAAGAGGTAATACTTTTGACGTTCTGAACAGTTCCCAATGCCTCCTCTACAGGCCTTGTAACAAGGGATTCTATTTCCTGCGGCCCGACACCTTCATATGAAGTAACAACAACAGCAGCAGGGAAAGTCATATTAGGCAGCAAATCAACATTCAGGCGTCCAAGGGAAACTACACCCAGAACAATTACAATCAAAACTATCATTAAGGTCGTAATAGGTCTGTCTACTGCAATACTCGGCAGCTTCATTCTTTGTCACCCCTGTTCACAACACTTACTTTAGTCTTATCTCTAAGCAGATGCTGCCCGGCTTTAACCACTTGTTCGCCTTCTTTGATGCCTTTAATAATTTCCACATTAATCCCATCATTTATACCGACAACAACACTCTTTTTATAAGCCGTATCATCATTAACAACAAAAACAACCTTCTCTGTCCCCATATCAACAACAGACTCTTCAGGCACCAGCACAGCATCCTCTTTCTTTTCAGTCTGTATCAAAACTTGTGCGAACATACCACCTTTTAGGATGTGCTCGGCATTATCTATCTCAACCCTGACAGGGAAAGTTCTGGATCGCGGATCTGCTGAGGGGCTGACATTAGTAATAATACCGCTAAACTCCGTTTTGTCTGCAGCAGAAACAGTAACAGACACTTTCTGCCCCTTCTCCACACTGCCTATATTCACTTCAGAAATATCCAAATCTGCATAAACTTTATCAATATTTACAATCGTAAACACAGGATAACCGGGTGCTGCCATCTCCCCAACATTGACACTCTTTGAAGCAACCATACCTGAAACTGGGGATTTAATCACAGTATTTTCAAGCTGTGAACGAGCAAGTTCAAGCCCTGCTTGTGCCTGCTTAAGCTGAGCACCGGCAGCCTCAAGATTCCCCGGGGCTGCTATCTTTGCCGACTCATATTGTGTCTTTGCAACCGTATACTGCAGTTTAGCAGCATCAAACTGCTGCTTAGATACTGCACCTTCATCATATAGAACCTGCATCCGCTCATAATTTTCTTTAGCATTCAGAAAATTAGCCTCTGCTTGTTCAAGCTGTTTGTCAAGTGTCCCTTCAGACAGAGATCTGTAATTTGCCTCTGCCATCGTTACCGCAGCTTCTGCTTGTTTAACACTGGATGCAATATCCCTGCTTTCAAGAGTTAGCAGCACATCCCCCTCTTTTACAATGTCGCCGATATCAAAATTAACCTTCTCCACCTTGCCCCCTATCTTTGGGACAACATTTATCTCAACATGCGGAGTAATCCTTCCGCTAGTCTTGACAGTATCATAAATTGTGCCTCGAGCTGCTTTGACAATTTCCACAGGTACTTCCTGTAAATCAGTTTCAGTAGTTATCGTACTGTTTTTCCCACAACCTGATAAATTAAATAGTATAAAAAAACACATTATAATAACTGCTGTTAATCTTATGTAGCTTTTTCCCCCCATTGTCTCCCATCCTTTCAAAATAAAATAATACCGACCGAATGGTCGGTCAGTTATAATTATACTTTACACTTATATTCAAGTCAAGATGAAATTATGTCGGTCGGCAACTGTATGTGTATCGCTTTGTGCCGGATTACTCAATTGTAAATTATGGTATAATATATATAATAAAATGTTTCACGCAGGTTTGCGGTCGGAGGGGAGAAACGAAGTAATCACCAGAGAAACAATAAGGGCGACAATATTGGTCTTAAGCGCCAGATCTAGATTCCCTCCAAATAAATCCGTAAGACTCCCCGTAAAAAGTGCACCAAGTCCCCCTATACCGAATGTAAGCCCAATCATCACACCTGAAGCAAAGTTTTGGTTGTTCGGATTCACTTCCTGAGCAAAAACTACCGATACGGGAAACGCAGAATTAAGGGCAGCACCCCCTGCCCAGAGGAACACCAGAGACAAAATCCCTGAAGAATAGAAAAACCCTAAAAGGAAAGCAATAGACAGTGCACAAGTATAAAAGATAGTCTGCTTCCGTCCTATCCTATCAGCACATAAACCTCCCGCGATCCCGCCAACACCCTGGGAGAAAAGAAACATCGAAAGGACACGAGCCCCAAATACCTCTTCCATGCCCAAATTAAAGTAATATGTAGGAATAAATACCGTAAACGCACGAATCGCCCATGCCCTTAAACTCATAATCACCATCAGCAAAAAAAGCCATCTCATTCCACTTATGTCCTTAAACGCCGAAATCGGGCTGTCGCCGCCTTTATCATCACTTTCTTCAGCAGCAGCCGAAACCTCCTTCTCGCCCACATCTTCCATAGAATGTGATCTGATCTGAAGTGCAAGAAGCACAGCCAAAATTATACCGGGAACAGCAATTACATAAAGCCCTTCAAGCCCTCCCCATTCCTTAACCTTTATTGCAGCAAGGGGTGCCATAGCACTGCCCAAAATACCGACAGTAACATAAGCAGATGTTACAAACCCCCTATATTCACTGGAAAAAGATGCAGCAGCAACAGAACCGATCGGATGGTATACAGCCGACCCCAAACCTGCCATAGTAGTAATAAACAGCAGAAGGGGAAATGTATGAGCAGCACCTACAGAACCCATAAGAACTGCTATCCATAGAATACTTACAGGCAGCACATACTTCCACCTGTGCCTGTCACCCAAATATCCGAACAAAGGCTGTGACCAAGAGGAAGCAATAGAATTAACGGTAAAAAGAAGCCCTGCCAAGGTCATTGAAAACCCTATTTTGTCCATTATCGTAGGCATTAAGGGCGGAAGTATTTCTAAATAAAAATCTATTATAAAATGCCCTGCAGCGACAAGTAACAAAGTAAACAATGAGAAATTTCTATCTATAGCCATAAAACCCACCCCTTATTATATTTACACGATACCTATATTATAGATTTATACGGATTTAAAATCAATAAACATAAAACGGCAGAATCCATAGGAGCCGCCGTTTAATATCTTTGTTATAAGATTGATATTAGCGGGCGGTCAAAGACCGCCCCTACAAAAACACAAAATCGCACACAGAAGGACCGTCCCTTAGTGTTCTTAGTGTTTAGTGTTTGGATTATAGAAAATCGACTTTCAGCTTCCCTTTTTCGGTATAAAACTCTACAAGGATCGTCCCGTCAACAGAGTCTTCTATATGCCCGTAAAAGTCCTTACCGTCATATATTTCATCTGCAGCATCATAAATATCTTTCAGCCAATTCTCAATATCTCTTTCCCTTAAGCTTTCCCAGCGATCACCGTACTTGTCATAATCAAACTCGATTATAAGTTCAACACTCTTTCTGTACTCATCTACATAATACTTAAACGAAATCTTATTCCAGCGTGAGTATTCATCATCTAAGAAATCTTCAAGATCCTTATACTTTGAAGCTGCTTCTTCTTCTTCTTCAATCTTTTTCTTTAAATCTTCCAATTCCTTTGTAAGCCTTGCAATTTCAGAATCCTTATAATACCCCTGCATACGCAGTGATTCTAACTCCTGTTTTGATACGGGGTCTTCTGTTTTCAGGTCGACTATAACCTTTTTGTTCACACCATCCCAATTCACAGTAGCCCCAAGTGCTTCAGACACAAGCCTTATTGGAACATATGTAGTCCCGTCATAGATAAACGGTTCAGGGGTTGCTGCTGCCTGTTTCCCGTTTACAATAATCTTGATATTCTGATATAGAGCATCTATCTTTTTCGTTGCAGAAGTGGCATGAGTTGCTGAAGCAAATATTATACTGGCCAAAATCACCATCACTACTATAGTCGTACGTTTTCTTGACTTCAAAACTATTACCTCCTTTTATGATTTATAATTATTTAATACCCATACTTATATTATAGACGATAATGATCTATAAAAGTTCCCTTTTGTTAAAAAAAATTAAAAACCCCCGGGAAAAAACCGGGGGCCCTTTTACGGCAAAAGTTTAAATATACGTTCCAAAACCTCGTTTCTCTTCTCATCAGCCATCTCAAAATTAGTATTCGAGGAATAATGTTTCTCCAGCCCGTCGCGAACCTGCTTCGTCTTTGACAGAAAACTCAAGGCATTGTTAAACAAGATATCATACTTTTTTAACGCCTCTTCCATTTCTTCATGGTACTTATTAAGGCGCTCCAAATCGAGATATTTCTCCGTATCTACGATAATATCCCCTTCCTTGGGTTCATACTCATGAGGCGGCATGCTGGTTACTACCCCAACCCCAATTTCAGGGAATATCAGATGCTCATATTTGTCTGGATCCAGGGCACAGTGGCATATATCCATCGTCAGCCCTCTTGATATGCCCTCTTCCATGATTTTTCTAACGATAGTATTCTTCCCTGTTCCCGGTCTGCCTTTTATCACAATCCGTCTCTCTAGGGGGTCAAACAGGTTCTCAAGGAAACTGCAAACACCCTGGGGAGTTATGGCTGCAGCATAGAAATGCCTTACACGCTTTTTACCGCCTTCCTTCCTTTCTATCTCATCATTGAAGACATATTTAATCAGTCCTCTTGCCTCCTCATTCAGCCCCATTATATCGAGGGCACCAGTGTCAAGGACATAGCTTTCTACTTCATCCAGGAACAATTTTGCCGTCTTGAGATAGAAGAACGATTTCCTGAACAGCCTCTTGACTTCCCTATTGATGCTGATAATCTCTTCCCTATTTTTCCTAAGCCCTGCTTCATTCCAACATTCTCCCAGATGGATTATCTCATCAACGGCTCCCGGATTCTTCGGGTCCATAAGATGTGGAGGTGTACCATCGATAATGGCTAAATCCAATAAAGGAACATAAACCCCGTCAAGGGAATTGCAGTCAGCAGAACAATAAAGAAATTCAATATCCAATCCCCTGTTTACAATCTCATTCCCTATATTCCTGATAAATACGGACTTACCGATTCCAGGTCCTCCTTTTAAATAGAACACTTTATAAGAATCATCCCGCACAAAATAATCGTAGAAAGAGTAAAACCCTTTACAAGTGTTGCTGCCCGGGAATATGTTTCTGATTCTGCCTTTTCTCATTAAAGCAACCCTCCTTTTAGGACAAAAATATCTTAATATCATGTTATGAAAAAGTTGCCGTCGGCGTTACCAAATCTTGATTTATAATCGAATAATAGTTAGAATAAGAGACGGAGGTGGATTACATTGACAGAACTTAAACAGCTTGCTGCAGATGCAGCCGCACTTATAAAAAAATCCCGTAAGACAATTGCACTTACAGGAGCCGGGATCAGTACAGAAAGCGGAATACCGGACTTTAGAAGTAAGGGCACAGGTCTGTGGGAAAAATTTGACCCGATGCAGATGTCAAGCGTATCAGCCCTTCTTTCAAACCCGAAACAATTCTATGATTTTAACCTTAAAAGATGGAGCTCCTTCAGAGACGCAAGACCCAATATTGCACATATTGCACTTGCAGAACTGGAATCCCACGGGTTTTTGTATTCTGTAATAACCCAAAATATTGACGGGCTGCACATAAAAGCAGGTTCAAAAAGGGTATGGGAGGTCC
>DUOC01000168.1 GCA_012839065.1 Thermoanaerobacterales bacterium
AGCACTTCCTATTAAATATTTGCTCAATTATAACATAAAATAAGGCTTGTTTAAACATAATATTATCATATTAAGGAAATAATACCATAAACCTATTGACATAATAACATATTTTTACTAAAATTGAATTAGGGAATTCTTTGGTCTTTTGGGGGTACGGGTAGTTAACATAGATTTTTATATTACATGATTTTTGGGGGGTTGTATAATGATAAATCTTGTAAACAATATAATAGGTGAAAAGATTGTAGAACAAGGTATCAAATATATAGTTAACGGAACTGAAGAAAAGCTTCCGTTTTTACTTAATATAGCTGAAAAAGTAGCAGTTGATCCTGTTCACAAACAAAATGTTCAGAGTGTCCGAAAAGTACTGCAAGATAAAGATTCGAACTGGTATCAATTTTCGAAGAGACTTTTTAGAGAGATTCATCCTAATATAAAGAGGAAAATGGCGGTTAATTTCTTTTTGAATGCCAGCTTGCTAGGTGTGCCGCGGCAAAAAGAAATGGCAGAAAAGTTGGGTGTTTCAGTTCCTTGGGCAATACTTATCGACCCTACGGAAAAATGCAACTTAAATTGCACAGGTTGTTGGGCAGGGGACTACCAGAGGGCAAGAGATCTTGACTTTGAGACTTTAGATCGGGTAATAACTGAAGGAGAAGAACTGGGTATATATTTCACTGTTGTTTCAGGGGGAGAACCTCTTATTAGGAAAGACGATTTAATTAAACTTGCAGAAAAACATCCTGATCAAGTAATTCATATCTTTACTAACGGAACATTGATTGATGAGGATTTTGTTAGGGAAGTAGTAAGGGTAGGGAATATTGCTTTTGCTATAAGTATTGAAGGGCTCGAAGAATCTACCGATGAAAGACGTGGTAAGGGTGTATTCAAGAAAGTAATGGAAGCTATGGATTTATTAAGGGAACACGGTTGCTTATTTGGATTTTCTGCTACTTACACAAGAAAGAATACAGAAGAAATTGCAAGTGATGAATTTATAGATCTTATGATTGAAAAAGGATGTACCTTTGGTTGGTTATTTACTTATATACCTATAGGGAAAGATGTAGACCTTGAATTAATGGCTACACCTGAACAAAGGGCTTTTATGTTTGAAAATGTATGTAGGATACGAAATGAAAAGCCTATTTTTGTGGTTGATTTTTGGAATGATGGAGGTTCTAGTAATGGATGTATAGCAGGAGGCAGAAGATATTTCCATATAAATGCCGCTGGTGATGTAGAACCGTGTGCTTTTGTACATTATGCTACTTGTAATATAAAAGATGTCTCTTTATCTGAAGCTCTGCAAAACCCGCTGTTTAAAGCGTATCAAAAGCGTCAGCCTTTCAATAAAAACTTAAGACGGCCCTGTCCTCTTATTGACAACCCTGATGCGATGGTAGAAATGATTAAAGAAAGCAATGCAAAACCGACACAGCTTACGTGTGATGAAACAGTAGAAGAATTTGCTGAAAAACTTCAGAAATATGCTGATGAGTGGGGTAAAGTTGCAGATGAGCTGGTGAGCGAAGTAGAGTAACATAAAGGAAGCAAGGATTAGTAAAACCAGGCATTGAAACCATTCGGTTCAATGCCTTTAATCTAACATATGCAATATTTAAAACTCCTATTTAACTTTTTAAATTTTTAGAATATAGTGAAATTATATAGTGCATGTTTACTATTTGATTAAGAAATGGGATAAGGAGGGGGATTTTATTCAATGAGGATTACCAAAAGAAGAAAGGAGTTTCTTGTTGCAACAGTTCAGCTGTTTCACGACAAAGGCTCACCTGTGCATTACTGTGATGTTGCCCAAGAATTAAATGTAAGTAAATGGACGGCTTATGATGTTATGAAGTCAATGGAAACACAAGGACTTATAAAATCTGTATATTCTGTTTCATCAAAAGACTCATCCCCTGGAAGGTCTTCAATATTGTTTTATCCTCTACCGATTGCATATGAAATTTTAGGGATTTCTCAAAAAGAAATATCGAAAGCAGAAGAATGGTCAAAGCTAAAAGGCAACCTGCTTGAAAGGATTGCAGCCGAGAAGGAAAATAATTTTTATACATTAATCGATGAAATACAAAAAGAAATAAAAGATATTGAGATACCTCTTCTTTATGGAGCATATATGAT
Organism: Thermoanaerobacterales bacterium; assembly: GCA_012839065.1. Lineage (GTDB taxonomy): Bacteria > Bacillota > Thermosediminibacteria > Koleobacterales > Koleobacteraceae > DUOC01. The sequence continues at coordinate 2,158 of DUOC01000168.1, forward strand.
TGTGCTTTTACTATCACTTTTAGTAGTATTTAGTCAGGGTAATTTAGATAATATTAAAACTATCCTACTTCTTTCTGCTAAAGCAGAAATTAAACTTCTACTTTTTGTTGGAACTGCTCTATCATATATCCTTAAAAAGGATACAGACATTGAACAGTATATAAAGAAAGATATTTCTATTGAAGAAATTCAAGATCGATTTGATAATGTAAGCTCTCATGAAAAAAAATTATTAGCTGAATTTCTTGAGGAAGCTATCACTGCGGTTATATAAAATTTACATTTGTAAAGGATCTCTAAATGGGATCCTTTTTTTGTATATGAATTTAAATTTTTTAGTTGGCAAAAATATTTCTAAAGGGTATTTTAAGGAGAAATGAGTGATAGCATGCTAATTTCAATTGTAAGAACTATAATTATATATGGATTAGTAGTAATAGTCATGAGATTAATGGGTAAAAGGCAGATTGGGCAGCTGCAGCCTTTTGAATTTGTTGTAACTCTAATGATTTCAGAATTGGCTTCGATTCCAATGCAGGATACAGATATTCCTTTAATGAGAGGGATAACTCCTATAATCGTACTTTTAACTGCACAAGTGGTTATTTCTTATTTAAGTCTAAAATATCAACCTTTACGAAATATAATTTGTGGCAATCCAAGTATTGTTATAAAGAATGGCAAAATACAGGAAAAAGAATTGTGGCGATTGGGATACAGCTTAAACGATCTTCTTGAACAGTTGAGGGTAAAAAACTATCCTAATTTAAATGAAATTGAATTCGCATTTTTAGAAACAAATGGGGAAATCAGTGTTATCCCAAAAGCGGAAAATACTCTTCCAACTATCAAGGATCTCAATATAAAACCTCCGGAGCCTAAGCTACCTGTAACATTAGTTTTAGACGGGGTAACGCAAAATCAAAATCTAGAATCAATGAATTTAACTGAAGAATGGCTTTTAGATCAGTTAAAGATGTTTAATATTACAAGAACGAAAGATGCGTTAATTGCTTTATTAGATACAAGCGGTAACTTTTTTGCCCAAACAAAATATAAAACTAAAAAAACATAAATATCATAAAATGAGGTGAGGGATTATGCGGGTTGTTCCCTATGTGGTTTTATTGTTTCTGTTTCTTATTGTCTTTGCTGTTTATAGTGTTTATTACCTAAATAAATCCTCTGCTGTTATGGACGATGTGATTTCCAGGCTAGAAGAAGCAGTTAAAATTGAAAACTGGAGTGAGGCTGAAGAAATATTGAAAGTACTTGAAAATAAATGGGTTGAAAATAAGACCTACTGGGCAATTCTCATCAATCATAATGAGGTCGATAATATTGAACAGTCTATAGAAAGAATAAAACAATATGTCAGATTAAATGATCCACTAGAGGCTTCTGCAGAGACTGCTGGACTGAGACGTTATTTTTTGCATATTCCCGAAAATGAAAGGCTGACAATTGAAAACATATTTTAAATTATTATACTTCCGATGTATTCGGGAGTTTTTTTCTGCTATTTTTCTGTTTTAATTATAAAAAAGGATAAAATAGAGCAGGTATAGAACTATGTTATAATAACTTGCTGGCTAGCCGCCTAAAGGGGAGGGGAGAAAATGTTATTAAGATTAAAGGATCGCACTTATGAAATTGAAGGGATTATCTTTGATAAGGATGGGACACTTTTGGATTCGGAAAGTTTCTGGCCTGTATTATTAGAAACAAGGATGGAAAAATTAAGAGAACAAGGAGTAGAAGAACATGTTATTAGCAACTGTTGTCGTACATTAGGGCTTCATCCTGATAGAACTATTGATTACAGCGGACCTTTTGCACTTGCGTCCCGCGGGGAAGAGATGCTGGTTACTTCAACGGTTTTGTACCAGAATGGTTACCGTTGGGACAAAGCCAGAAAGATGGTAGAAAAAGCCTATGATAATGCAGAAGATGAACTTGATATAGATAAAATTACTAAACTGTTTCCTGGTGTAAAAGATTTATTGAAAGAGCTGAAAG
>DUOC01000169.1 GCA_012839065.1 Thermoanaerobacterales bacterium
CCTCAAAAAAAGAGAAAGCTTTGCACCTTAAATATACTTATTAATGTAGAAGAGGGCATTAGAGACTGTTGGTCGATATCAGAGATTACTGTCAGAGACTTCAACTTAACAATAAAGGAACTTAAAAAAGGAGCCGAAGTTATCGAGGATTATGATTATGGATTAACTCTTGTAAGAGATGCTCTAATGATTAACAAAAAGAAGAATTACCCTGTTCCTTTTGCATTTTATTTCTGGGATAGATTTTTTGATAAATATGATCTAGTGCCGGAGGAGTATATAGTTTCAGGCTTTGATAGAAAAGGAATAGATGAAAGCAATGAAATAAAAGATAATAATGATTTGATAAATGAATCATATAGGGTATTAGATTATAGAGAATTTAGAGATTGGTTTGTTTCTCATCCCAGGGTATATGACTATGCTGAAAAGTATATGGTTATTGAAGAAAAGTATGGCAACAGAAGGGGTTGTATAAACAGATTAAAAAAATTGAATCAGGAGTTTATTGAAGAGCTTATTATCCCTGAAAAAGAAAAACTGAAAAGGATGCTTGAATTATCCTGGGATTTTCTAATGCGCAATGATTGCCAAGATAAGGCTGATATGGTTTTCAAAATATGGGGAACATTAGATCTGATACCATTTTACGAGAACCCGTTTATACAACGAATAACTACAGAGAGTATTAGGATTGCGTTAAACAATATGAAAAAGGGGTTTGATTTAAGAGTTAATCCTGATGTTTTTTATTGAGTAAAAGGTGACGATGGTCAACTCCGTCATCTTTTTTTTATGTCGCTGGGGTGTTATGAAATTACATTTATTTAGACGGAGTTAAAACTGCTTCCTAAAATTGTAATGGTTTTGTTTGACTTTTATATGCTTGTATGCTAATATATGATTGAAAAATACAGCATCCTCTTATCGAGAGCAGGTGGAGGGAATGGGCCCGATGAAACCCGGCAACCGGCCTAAACCAGGTAGCGGTGCTACTTCCCACAGAATACCTGATTCTGGGAGATGAGAGAAATCCAACCTCTTCCATGAAATTGGGGGAGGATTTTTAATTTTTGTCATAAAAATGCTGCTGCATTAAGAATAGGAGGAATTAAAATGTCTAGGCGGTATCTATTTACATCTGAGTCTGTGACCGAAGGGCATCCGGATAAGATTTGCGACCAGATTTCTGATGCTATTCTGGATGAAATCTTAAGTAAAGATCCCAATGCCAGAGTTGCTTGTGAGACTATGGTAACAACCGGTTTAGTAGTTGTTGCCGGGGAAATAAGTACAAAATGTTATGTAGATATTCCTAATGTAGTAAGAGAAACTTTAAGAGAAATAGGTTACACAAGAGCAAAATATGGTTTCGATTGTGATACGTGTGCTGTTGTTACTACTATTGATGAACAGTCACCGGATATCGCAATTGGTGTAAATAAAGCACTTGAAATAAGAGATGGCGCAAATTCCAATGATAAGACACTTATAGGTGCCGGAGATCAGGGCATGATGTTCGGTTATGCAACTAATGAAACACCTGAATTTATGCCTTTACCTATTTTATTAGCTCATAAACTTGTGATGAAATTGGCAGAAGTTAGAAAGAATAAAGCCATCCCATATTTAAGACCCGATGGCAAGAGTCAAGTTACTGTAGAATATATAGATAATAAGCCGGTTAGAGTTGAAGCGATTGTAATAGCAGCTCAACATAAACCTGATGTTAAATATGATATAATTAAGAGGGATATAACGGAAAAGGTAATTAAAGAAATAATTCCACCTGAATTAATCGATGAAAATACAAAGATATATGTTAACCCTACAGGGCGTTTTGCTGTAGGTGGGCCTCAAGGGGATACCGGGCTTACCGGGAGGAAGATAATTGTTGACACTTATGGGGGAATGGGACGTCATGGAGGAGGAGCTCTTTCGGGCAAGGATCCGACAAAAGTAGACAGGTCTGCTGCTTATGCAGCAAGATACGTGGCAAAGAACATAGTTGCCGCCGGGCTGGCAGATAAATGTGAAGTACAGATAGCATATGCTATTGGAAAGGCTTATCCTGTTTCTGTAACAGTTGATACTTTTGGAACGGCTAAAATCCCTGATCAAAAGATCGAGGAATTGGTTAATGAAGTTTTTGATTTAAGGCCTGCTGCAATTATCGAAGATCTGGATTTAAGAAGACCTATTTACAAGCAGTTAGCTGCATATGGACACTTTGGCAGGATGGAATTGGATCTTTCTTGGGAGAGGTTGGATAAAGTAGAGATTTTAAGACAAAAAGCAGGTTTATAGAAGGTTCATATGAGGGCTACTCTGATTGATTAGGGCAGCCCTTGATTTATTTTAAAGGAATTTTGAAATGATTGTTGAACTTTAGATTTAGAACAAATGTAATTCAGGTGGTGCAGTCATTGGATTTTAAAGCTAAAAATTATATTGAAGAATTAGATGAAATATTACAGAAATCTCTAGAATCGCTTGAAACCGGCAAGGATGATATATTCAAAATTAGCGAAATGGCAAGGGAAGAATACGATAGGATAGAAAAATAATTGGAGGATCTAAAACAAGAATTAACTGAGGTTATAGCCGAAGTAGATAAACTCTCTAAAACAGAAAAAAGTGCACGTTTAAGATTGATACAGGTAAGCAAAAATTTTAGAGATTACAATGAGGAAGATATTAAAAACGCATATGAAAAAGCAAGTTGTATGCAGGTTGAATTAATCTTAAAAAGAGAAGAAGAGAAACAGCTGCGTGTAAAACGTGATGAATTGGAAAGAACATTAAAAACCATAGATGTTACTCTAAAAAGGGCAGAAAATCTAGCGCTTCGATTAAGCACTGTTATTGACTACTTAAAAAGTGATTTGAATATCCTAACACAACAATTGAAAGACATCCATGAAAAACAAGTTGTAGGTATGCGGATCATTCAAGCTCAAGAACAAGAACGAAAAAGAATTGCAAGAGATATTCATGATGGGCCTGCTCAGGTGCTTGCCAATATTATCATAATGGCTGAAATCTGTGAGAAGATGATAGAAAAAAATGAGATAGATGAGGCAAAGCAGGAACTAAATGAGTTAAAAGGGACAGTAAGAACAGTATTAAAAGAAATAAGGAAGACGATATACGATTTAAGACCTATGGCACTTGACGATTTAGGTTTAGTACCAGCAATTAAAAAATATGTTAATCAGCTTAATAAAGAAGGTAGAGAACAAGTGCGATTTATTATTATTGGAGAAGAAGAAGCTTTGCCCAGGTATTTAGATACAACATTATTTAGAATTATACAAGAAGGTGTTGCAAATATTAGGAAACACGCATCTGCTAACAATATAGATATAAAATTAGAAATGAGGAGGGATTACATTAATCTTTCCATCGAAGATGATGGTACTGGTTTTAATGTCAGAAGAACAATGACTAATGAAGACGATATTAATGGTCTTGGTCTGATGGGCATAAAAGAAAGGGCCAAACTCGTGGATGGGGAAGCTGCAATTGAATCTAGACCCGGTCACGGAACCAGGATTTTTGTAAAGATTCCGATATATGAGAGAGGGAGGTCCTAATATGGATGAGATAAAGGTTCTTATAGTTGATGACCATGCCTTAATGAGACAAGGTCTAAAGAAGATACTTGAAATGGAAGACAATATAACTGTTGTAGGAGAGGCATCTGATGGTTTTGATGCCTTGAAAAAAGTTAAAGAATTAAATCCTGATGTGGTGTTAATGGATATAAACATGCCCGAAATGAGCGGCATAGATACTATAAAACTCTTTAAAAAAGAAGGAATAAAATGCGGTGTTATTATTTTGACTATTTATGACGAACCTGAGTACTTGTTTGAAGGCTTAAGAGCAGGTGCCCAAGGATTTATATTAAAAGATGTTGATTCAACTGTGTTAATCGATGCTGTCACAGCTGTTAATAGAGGGGAATCTTTTATTCAACCTAATATGACAAGAGAACTTATATATGAATTTAACCGTTTATCCGAAAACAAAAAAAAGACAAACACATCCCCGCTAACTAAAAGGGAGAGCGAAGTCTTAAAGTACATAACTGAAGGTTATTCTAATAGTGAAATAGCTTCAAAACTTATGATAAGTGAAAAAACCGTAAAAAACCATGTTAGCAATATTTTAAGGAAATTAGATGTGTTGGATAGAACTCAGGCAGTGGTTTATGCAATAAAAAACAATTTAATAAATTAATTTCACTCCCTCTTAAGCACTGCAAAGAGGGAGTTTTAAATAGTGTAACACTTTTATTAATATAACATAAAATATTATATAAGTGATTTCGGTATAGGAAGTGACTCCGGAGAAGATAATGGCACCTCACAAAAGTTTCTGCACTAGATAATAAGTTATTTTGTTTCTTATAATTAACGGGGGGGTATGCTCTATGCCCGAGAGATTAGGCTTGTATAAGATTATCCTTTGGATAGCTGTATTTTACGGGCTTTTTAGTTTTTTGAGCAGCGTTTATCGCTATTTTTTTGTAAAAACCCCAACAAAAAAACTAATTAATATTGATATTATACTTATTATAAAAAACCAGGAGCAAATAATAGAGAATATAATTAGGTCTGTTGCAGAAACAATAACCTTTGGGGATAATAACAGCACGATTTTAAATTTGATCGTGATAGATGATTATTCTACTGACCAAACACCTGAGATATTACGGATTCTTGCTGAAAAATATAATTTCCTTAAAGTGATAAGGATGGGTAAAATACAAGATGAGCGATCACCGTTGGAAGTAGGTATATCTATCTGTGAAGGTGAAGTTATTTGTATTCTTGATACAAACAGCAGACTAGCACCTGACAGGATAAAAAATGTAATCTTTTACTTGGTAGATAGAGGGAAAGCCAAATACTTAGATGAAAATGTCGAAATAAGATATAATCCTAGGGGTAAAATAGGTCTAAAAACCTAGAAACTTTGGGTCTTTTGTCCGATTTTATTTTTTTGATAAAATAGTAAAATATATATAGAGTTAGGTGAATGGGTATTCCACAATATACCCGAATTTTATGAGAGAGCATACCTCCCAGTTCTCATGGGACCTATCCGTTGTGAAGGATAGGTTTTTCTTTTATGCTAGTGTAGAAGGAGAAATCATTATGGTATTTTTGGGATTTGTAGTATCGAGTTTGATTATATTTTTTATATGTATTCAAAATTTCAACTTTACACAAGACATACTTGACTCATCAGCGGAGGTGTATTTTGCTGATCTCCACCAAGGGGGTCATCTTAAAATAAAGATAAATATTGAGAGTGAAGATGAAAAGCTGCAGGAGAAAATTAAATTTCAGCAGGGGGAAATAAGGGATACGATTTTATCAATAGTCGTGGATAAATCCAAAGAAGAACTTCAAGGACCTTATAATTTGTATAATCTTAAGAGAAGTTTGATAAAAGAGCTGAATAATCTTTTTAATGAAGATAATAGATACAAAATATTTATACCGGAAGTTTTACTAATTGAAGATGGGATTAATAACCAGGGTTCAAGGTTTTTTATCTAAAGTATCGTGAAGGACATCCCATATTTGGGGTTCTTCAAATCCTTTTCTCCATGCAGCTGTCCCGGCTAAATCATAATTTTTAACGAGGGAAGATTTTAGTGCTATAGATTTTTCGTCTTCAATCCAAATTTTATAAGTATATCCGTTTTTTGTATAAGACATAAAATTCTGCCCTATTTCTTGCTGCCACGTTATTTTTGCATCGTTTTCTTTTATCCGTGTTTTTACAGAATCCATTGATAGTGCTTTTGATTTGACTTCTAATCTTCCGTCTTCCAAGACTTTCTCCTGCCATTCTCTGGTATAGAAAGGTATTCCCAATAGTATTTTTTGAGGTGGCACACCTAATTCCAGCAGCTGTACTATGCCTTTTTCTACCCATCCAATAGAAGCTACTGAGCCGCTGACGGGGCTGCTGCCCCAATGTTCATCATATGCCATTAAAGCAAGGTAATCAACTGCTTTAGCCAATTCTTGTCTGTCATAGCACAAAGACCAATTTTCACTCAAGGACTTTACTGTAATATCCATAGATAATACAAGCCCTTGTTCTTTCATTATAGGAGCTAATTCCCTGATAAACTGTGTTAACATATCCCGGTCTTTAATGTTAATATTTTCAAAATCAATATTTATACCGTCAAGGTTGTATAAACCGGCATATACAAGGATTTGGTTTATAACCTTTTCTCTTAATTCTGTATTGTTCAAAATAATGCTTGTAATATCAGGATCAAAACTGTTATCGATTAATGCCCAAACTTTATACCCATTTTTATGGGCCCAATTTACGTAGTTTATATCCCCTTTATTATCTATATTTCCCTCAGAATCAATAATTGAAAACCAGGTTGGTGAGATAACATCAAGTCCTTTTATGCCCTCAACGTCCTTCATATCAGGTGTTTTTTTAAATATGTGATCCCAGACCATGTTTATCTTGCCGTATTCAGGCTTCCATATAGTATCATAAGGTTCCCTTTGCACATCAGGTTCTTTAAATACGACAGTTTTTGTTTCAATCGGTTTTTTAATAAATCCGAAGGCTCCGTCTTTTGTCCTTACATAATACCAATTACCTTTATCACCATATATAGAAACTATATCTCCGGTTTCGAGTTTGCGATAGTTAAATGACAGCAATGAGGGACTGCTTTTTAAAGATGTATTTTTGGATATTTCAGCGACCTTCCTTTCTTTTTCCAGAAAATCGATAACTACTATATCTTTATCGATAAATTTAGAAATTTTAATATTAAAAAATTCTGCCATAAATTCAATAGGTATATAAGGCTTATTATTATGTACTTTTACTGGGATTTTAATAGATACAGGTTTATTGTTAATCATTGCCTCAAGGCTGTTAGTTTTTAGGCGCACGGTTTTGTCTTTTGTAGTAATGGTTACTTTTTCCACTTCTTTGTCCCAAAAAATATAGGGATCAATTTCTTCCTTAATTATGTCAAAATCAATCAAAACTTCTTCATTATCTAGTATAAAGGGATCGTTTCCCTGAAAGATTTTGTCTTCTATAACAAGTGATTTTGTATGGTAAGGTGATAATATTGTAAGATTAGAAATCAATAAAAAACCTAAAGCTGCAAGTATTAATGCAAAGGTGCTTATGTTAATTACCCTTTTTGTTTTCATATATAATCCACCGGCCTTTTTCAATCTCATATAGTAATAAAAATGTCGATTGTTTATTTCATATTTCAATTCAACAAGTGTACATACATCCCTCTTGGAATCTTTAAACAAATTTGACAATCGAACATACATTCGATATAATTTTAGCAGCATCTTTTATGGAGGGAAAGGCATTGATAAAATTCGAGGATATTATTAGTAAAGGCCTTGCCTATATACTCCCGGAATATATTGAGAACAAAGGAAATGTTACAAAAGCTGCATCTATAGAAGGGGATATAATAATCGAAGAAAAGTCTATAAAGTCAGCTTTGAAAACGGTTGCTAAGTATTATGGTGCTGACATTAAGGCACTGCGCTTAAAATATGGGAAGATTATAGGACGTAAAAATACAGTTCCTATTCCGCTTGCACCGGAACTGATTTTGGTTCCTTTTAAAATTCGCAAACCTATGATTTCTTGGGATGGAACTATAGGTTATGTATCTTATAGACAGATTAAAGGTATAATAGGAGATCATAATATTAACGAATCAATAATAACCTTGAGATGCGGTCTGGATGTTAGATGTTTAAATAAGAAAACAACTGCTGAAAGGCATATAAGAGATGCTGAAATTGTGTATAAGTCTTATATAAATTTATATGGAATAAAGGAAAAGCAAGCCATGATTTTTAAAGAAATTCAAGCGACTTATTCTCAACCTGCCACAAGGGGCGATATTGCAATTTTAGCAAAAGAGATTATCGATTTAAAAGAAAAGCTGAAGGTATAGAGCAAAAGAGCTTGTTAGAGTAAAATTATAGTATGCATAAAAAAGAGGGCTCTCTGTAATGCTGAAAAGCGATTCAAAATTTAATTACATATAGCGGCCAGAGTCTGTTTTAAAAAAAATCATAGTTTTTTATTAAAGAATGTAAGATGAGCAATCTATTATTAAGCGAAACTTAAGCTTGCATAGGGACATGCAGGATAAAAGTTTCAAAGAAATTTTGCATTCTTTTACTTGATACTAACTTTGGTTAAAGGTTTATTGCAAAATTACTTTTCATATGTTAGAATCGTATTAGTGACTTAAGAAATGGCCAATAACATTATTTAATTCTCTAAATCTAGACATTTCTTATAAAAACAACTCAAACTTGTTATTGACGTTAATCTTATTTTGAGTTATACTATACATTGCTCAAGGTTATCGGGGCGTAGCGTAGTTTGGTAGCGCACATGGTTTGGGACCATGGGGTCGGGGGTTCAAATCCCTCCGCCCCGACCATATACCCTGCGGGAGTAGCTCAGGGGCTAGAGCACCAGCCTTCCAAGCTGGGGGTCGCGGGTTCGAATCCCGTTTCCCGCTCCAAAAAGTATATGCGCCCGTAGCTCAGGTGGAAAGAGCAACGGACTTCTAATCCGTGAGCCGGGGGTTCGAGTCCTCCCGGGCGCACCATTACATGGTGGATGTAGCTCAGCTGGTTAGAGCACCAGATTGTGGCTCTGGGGGCCGTGGGTTCGAATCCCATCATCCACCCCATGAAAATAAACCCTTATTAAGAATAAGGGTTTTAGTTTTTATTCGCCTTCTTGCTGATACATTGGATTATTTTTTGTCAGGTAATCTAATCTCAGGTTAAGGGTATCAATGTGTTTTTGCATGTCATCGGATAATTCATTAAACATTTTTTTTACAGCCTTGTCTTGGGTTTGTTGGGCAAATACTGCATACTGTCCTAAAAGAGATTGGGCATCGGCAACAGCTTTTTGCAAATCACTTTTCACAGTCACGGATTTGAATACCTCCTCTTTATTCTGAAGTCAACCTTTGGGTTTGAATATGACGGATACAAGAAATCCGAAAACGATAGCCGCAGTAATTCCGGTACTGGTAAGCTCGAACATTCCTGTTAATACCCCGATAGCCCCGTGCCTTTCTGCTTCCATTATTGCTCCCTTTACTAGGGCATTACCAAAACTTGATATAGGTATTGATGCCCCTGCACCGGCAAATTCAATCAAGGAATCATATATGCCTAATCCTCCGAGGATACCACCTATTACTGTTAACCCTGATAACACATGACCGGGGGTTAATTTAGTAAAATCTAGAACCAACTGACATCCCGCACATATAAGACCGCCTACGATAAAAGCTTTAATATACAACTGTAATTCCATTTCACATGACTCCCTTTCAGACCATTTCCAAGCTTACGGCATGGGCGATTGTTGGAATATTGTCTCCTTGTTGGTTTGAGGTGGGGCTATGAAGGGCTCCCGTAGCTGCCAAAAGAATTTTGTTATATTTGCCATCTAATAATTTTTTGAACAGATATCCATATACAACAAGGGCAGAAGCTGCACAGCCGCTGGCACCGGCGTGTACATCTTGTTTTTCCGGATCATATATGACCAGTCCGCAATCATAATAATTTTTACTTAAATCAAATCCTCCTTGAGATGAAGCAAGTTCCAAAGCAAGTTCATAACCTACTTTACCGAGATCTCCGGTAACAATGAGGTCATAGTATTCAGGGGCTCGACCGGTATCTGCAAAATGCTGCAGCATAGTCGAGACTGCAGCAGGTGCCATAGCAGCTCCCATGTTCATTGGATCTTTACAGCCTAAATCTTCAACCTTTCCGATGGTTGCACAGGTTATTTTAGGTCCTTTGCCTTTAGTTGAAACAAGTGCTGCCCCGGCGCCTGTAACAGTCCATTGAGAATACGGTTTCCTGTGAACTCCATATTCGGTAGGATATCGAAATTGTCTTTCTGCTGATAAATTATGGCTGGATGTAGCAGTAAGCGCAATTTCAGCACATCCGCTCTCTAAGATTATTGATGCAATTATAAGGCTTAATGCTGAAGTCGAACATGCAGCGTAAACACCAAAAAAAGGTACTTCCAGCCCTAGTGCTGTAAAACCTGAAGTTATTATTTGATTTAACAGGTCTCCGGCAATAAAGATATCTATTTCACGAGGTGTTATTTTGGCTTTATTTAACACTGTGATACAGGCATTTGACATCATTTCTCTTTCTGCTTTTTCAAAACTTTCTTGCTCTGCTCGATTGTCGTTATATATATGGTCGTAATAGTTCTTTAATGGCCCCTGACCTTCAAAAGGACCTGCAACGGTTGCCGTATTGATAATTACCGGAGGCTTATCAAAGGAAAATGTTTGTTTTCCGACTTTTTTGCCCATTTTATTATCACCTATTTCTAGATTTAAAGTATGAATAAAGCATAATATAAACCTATAAAAAAAGCTGTAACAACACCAAAAGTTATCACTGAACCTGCCAGCATAAACATTTTACTTCCTACACCATGCACCAGTCCTTCATGTTTAAATTCTAAAGCCGATGAGACTATGGAATTTGCAAACCCGGTTACAGGTACTGCAAGTCCGGCACCAGCATATTTTGCGATATTGTCGAATACGCCAATTCCCGTCAAAAGAGCTCCTATAAAGATCATTGTTACAGTTGCGGGATTCCTTGCCAATTCAGGGGTTATATTCATTACTTTTGCATAAAAGTCTGTAAAAAATTGACCTATAATACATATTGTCCCACCAAAAACAAAGGCAAGTATGACATTCTTCAATATTGAAGGTTTTGGTTCGGTTTTTTTTACTAACTCCTGATATTTTTTTTGACGAAGATTAAGTTCCTTTTTTTTCTTTTTTGCCATGACTTCACCCCAAAATAGTGATAAATGACATTGATTTTATCATTTTATATTTTTGCCATAATAAGAATTTTAATAAGGTCCAAAATATGGGTGAATATATAAAGGAAAATTGTTTTTTAAATTTCCTTGACCCAATGTCATTTTTTTGCTATAATTTAATTTGCTAACGGAAGGCGCCCGTAGCTCAGTTGGATAGAGTGACAGACTTCGAATCTGGGGGTCGCGGGTTCAAATCCTGCCGGGCGCACCATTTTGAAGCGACTAAACATTGGGGTGTAGCCAAGTAGGTAAGGCACGGGACTTTGGCTCCCGTACGCGTAGGTTCGAATCCTGCCGCCCCAGCCATTTATAATACTATACGTGAGCCATTAGCTCAGGCGGTAGAGCACCTGACTTTTAATCAGGGTGTCGGAGGTTCGAGTCCTCTATGGCTCACCATTCAAATATAAGCGAGGATGGCGGAACTGGCAGACGCGCAAGACTTAGGATCTTGTGTCCAAAAACGTGAGGGTTCGAGTCCCTCTCCTCGCACCATATATGCGGAAGTAGCTCAGCGGTAGAGCATCGCCTTGCCAAGGCGAGGGCCGCGGGTTCAAATCCCGTCTTCCGCTCCAATTACCTCAGTTATTAACCTCGGCACAAAACCGAGGTCTTATTATGTATAAAAATAACATTATGTTGTTGGATTAATAATATTTTATATGGTATAATATAATGGTCAAAAATCCCTGCCAGATTATTGTATTATATATTAAAATAAAGGGAACTTGAGAAATATTAAACTATAGTTATAGGGGAGGAACTATTAAATGAAAGCAAATTTGGAAAAGATAGAAAATAATATTGCAATGTTAGAGATAGAAGTAGACGCGGATAGGTTTGAGGAAGCAATGAACAGAGCTTATAAGAAAAATGTAAAGAAAATAAATGTTCCGGGCTTTAGGAAAGGGCATGCACCCAGAAAGATTATTGAAATACATTTTGGTGAAGGTATTTTCTATGAAGATGCTATTAACTTTATAATCCCTGAAGTGTTTCCTTATGCAGTAGAGGAAACAGGGATCGAGCCTGTAGAACAACCGAGTATAACTGATATTGTTCAGATTGAAAGTGGTAAACCTTTCATATTCAAAGCAGAGGTTACAGTTAAACCTGAAGTTAAACTAGGTGAGTATAAGGGACTGGAATTGGAGAAATTAGAATTTGAAGTTACAGAAGAAACAGTAAACCAGGAACTGGAACGCATGAGGGAACAAAATGCACGTTTGGTGTCAGTAGATAACAAACCTTCTGAGAAAGGAGATACGGTCGTAATAGACTTTGAAGGTTTTATAGATAATGAACCAATAGAAGGCGGTAAGGCCGAAAATTATTTCCTGGAAATAGGTTCAAAAAGTCTAATCGAAGGCTTCGAAGAACAACTGGTAGGATGTTTGCCGGATGAAGAAAAAGAGATACATGTTAAATTTCCTGATGATTATAGTGCAGAGGAAATTGCAGGAAAAGATGCCGTTTTTAATGTTAAGGTAAAAGAAATCAAGGTTAAAGAGCTGCCCGAACTTAATGATGAATTTGCTAAAGAAATAAGTGAACATGAAACTTTGAAGGAATTGAGAGATGATCTCGAGAATAAAATTAAAGAGGCATTAGAAAGAGCAACTCAAACGAAATTGGAAAATGATGCAATTAATAAAGCAGTAGAGGCTGCAGAGGTTGAAATTCCACAGGTGATGATAGATAATGAAATTGATTTGCTTTTAAGGGATTTTGTTGTTAAACTAAGTTATAGTGGTATATCTCTAGAACAATATTTGGAGTACAGCGGCTTAAATGAAGAGGACATGAGGGAACGTTTTAAAGATGAAGCATACAATAACGTTAAGAGAAGTTTAGTTTTAGAAGCTATTGCTAAAACAGAAAACATCCAAGCAGATGAAGAAGAAGTTGAAAAAAGTATAAAAGATATTGCTGATAGCAGTAATAAGGATATAGAAGAAATTAGGAAAAGTATTGGGGAAGAACAACTGAATTATATTAAGAAAAATATTATTATGCGTAAAACGGTTGACTTTTTAGTTAATAATTCTACAATCAAAGTAACGAATAAGACTACTTCTGATGTATTTGATGAGGGAGAAGAAGAGAAACAGATTAGCCCTAATGAATAAATTATTAAACTGGAGGGATTAGAATGAGCAGTTTAGTTCCTATTGTTGTAGAACAAACTAATAGGGGAGAAAGGGCATATGATATCTATTCAAGACTTTTAAAGGAAAGAATAATATTTATAGGAACCCCTATAGATGATACTATTTCCAGCCTTGTGATTGCACAACTCCTATTTTTAGAATCCGAGGATCCTGACAAAGATATACATTTATATATTAATTCTCCCGGGGGCTCTGTTACGGCGGGATTGGCAATTTATGATACTATCCAATATATTAAACCTGATGTATCTACTATATGCATGGGGCTTGCTGCAAGCATGGGTGCTGTTCTTCTGGCTGCAGGTGCAGAAGGTAAGAGGTATACATTACCACATTCAAGAATAATGATCCATCAACCTTGGGGTGGTGTACAAGGTAAGGCTCTTGATATAGAAATCCATGCTAAAGAAATACTACAGCTAAGGGAGGTCTTGAATCAAATATTGGCAAAACATACAAAACAGCCAATAGACAAGATTTCAAAAGATACAGAAAGGGATTTCTACATGTCTGCAGCTGAAGCTAAAGATTACGGTTTAGTAGATGAAGTAATTGAACAAAATAAATAAGCCTAAAAGAGGTGTGAAAAATGTTTAAGTTTAATGATGAGAAAAGTCAGCTGAAATGTTCTTTTTGTGGCAAAACCCAAGAACAAGTGAGAAAATTAGTTGCCGGGCCAGGCGTTTATATATGTGATGAATGTATAGAGTTATGTAACGAAATAATTGAAGAAGAGTTTTGTGAGGAATCAGAGCTGGATTTGAAGGATATTCCCAAACCAAAAGAAATTAAAGCTATTCTGGACTTATATGTTATCGGCCAGGAGCGCGCTAAGCGTTCTTTAGCAGTTGCAGTATATAATCATTATAAAAGGGTAAATTCCAGATCGAAACTGGATGATATTGAGCTTCATAAAAGTAATATTGTTATGTTAGGTCCAACAGGCTGTGGTAAGACACTTTTGGCTCAGACTTTAGCCAGAATATTAAATGTTCCTTTTGCTATTGCAGATGCTACTTCTCTGACTGAAGCAGGATATGTTGGGGAAGATGTTGAAAATATCCTTCTTAAGCTGATCCAAGCTGCTGATTATGATGTGGAAAAGGCTGAAAAAGGTATAATCTATATTGATGAAATAGATAAAATTGCCAGAAAATCTGAAAATCCGTCTATTACAAGAGACGTTTCCGGAGAAGGTGTTCAACAGGCGCTCTTAAAGATACTTGAAGGAACTGTTGCAAGTGTTCCTCCTCAAGGGGGCCGCAAACATCCACACCAGGAGTTTATACAAATCGATACAACTAACATATTGTTTATATGTGGTGGAGCATTTGACGGTATAGATAAGATTATACAAAACCGAATAGGTAAGAAAAGTATAGGTTTTGGGGCTGAGATTAAAACTTATCGGAATGAGAATATAGGCAGTATTTTAGAAAAAATCCTACCCGAAGATCTTTTGAGATATGGGCTTATTCCCGAGTTTGTAGGTAGATTACCTGTAATTGTGACATTAGATGAGCTGGATGAAGATGCATTAATTAAAATTTTAACTGAACCTAAAAATGCCCTGGCAAAACAGTATCAGAAATTTTTCGAA
>DUOC01000170.1 GCA_012839065.1 Thermoanaerobacterales bacterium
ATACTCACATGGAAGGAAACTCTGATGCTCACATTAAAGCAAGTCTTATAGGGCCCTCTATATCTGTTCTATTTAGTAAATCTCAATTAGTTTTAGGAACATGGCAGGGTGTATTTTTTTGTGAATTTGATGGTCCCAGAAGAAGGAAGGTATATATCAAACTTATAGCAGATAATAAATAGAAAAAATAAAAAGGGGATAACGGGAAAATATAGAATTATTGCAATAGGTTGGTTTGAACCTATATATAATCATATTTTATCAGTTCGCAGTATGCGGGCGAGAAGGGGGCAGGAGTGTAATGAAAGTTATCAGCAGCGATAATATTATTTTTGCTTTTAGTCCCAACAATAAACCTGCAGCTACGATTAAACCCAAAGAAAAGGTTAAATTTGTTACAATAGATTGTTTTGGAGGGCGTGTAAAGACAGCCGAGGATTTAGTTGAGGACGGTTATGTAAATCCGTGCACAGGTCCTCTGTATATCGCTGGTGCTGAACCTGGTGATACACTTGTAGTAAAGATTGAAGAAATAAAAGTGGGTGAATATGGCCTTATGACGACGGGACCTAATATGGGTGGCTTTGGTCATTTAGTTGACACCCTTGAAGTAAAGGTTATATCTATAAAAGACAAGTTAATTGAGCTTAATGATGAACTGAAATTACCTATAGAGCCGATGATTGGGGTAATAGGAACTACACCTGCAGATGAGGAAATTAAAACCAATATTCCCGGCAAACATGGTGGGAATATGGATGTGAAGCATATGAAGAAAGGGAGTATACTATATTTGCCGGTTTATGTACCGGGTGGTTTATTAGCAATGGGTGATCTTCATGCAGCTATGGGTGATGGTGAGACATCTGATACAGGTGTTGAGGTTGCAGGCGAGGTAACTATTCAAGTAGATTTGATAAAAGGGAGACAGGAAACATGGCCTGTGCTTGAAACCTCGACAAAATGGTATACTATTGCATCTGCAGATGATTATGAAGGTGCTGTAAAATTGGCATTGGAAGCCATGTTCAAATTTTTAGAGTCTAGGGTTATGTTAAAAACGAATGATATAGTTTTTCTGTTAGGTATTGCGGCAGATTTAGAGATATGCCAAATTGTAAATCCGTTGATAACTGTTCGTGCAAGTCTCGATAAAGAAATGATAGAATCGCTTAAAATAAAGTTTTAAAAGATCTTGGCGCGTTTTGGACGTTGCAGGGAAGTTTCGTTTGTCATTATGTGGCTGGGGCGACTTTGCTGTTCGCATGGGATAGTGGCTTGAAGGCGATTCTGTAGGTTCCCTGTTTGACGGATTTCTCTTCAGATGTTACTAGGTTTCGCTTACTGCTCTAATCTAAATATTCCTAATGGTCAAATCTTTACATTTGGTATTGTAATAATCAGTGGTTAAAGATTATTAATGCTGTTTGTTATCCAGCTGTAGTACAGAAGGAAGATTTTTACGATTAGCTTTGTAAGCGCCGTTCCGATTTGTAGTTTTTGCAACTGTTGACATATTAAAATTTTTTGATAAATTGTATATACCCCCAGGGGGTGTTTTGAACTGCATTAGGAGGTGGTTAAAATTTCCGGGTGTGAAATCGGTTTTATTACAGCGATTACGGCAGGGATGCTTTCCTTTTACTGATTATGTTGTTCCGGGGCTTCCTACAACATATTTTATTGATGACAAAGGGCTTATTTATGATGTTCAGACAGGGGCTTTAGATTATAATAGGCTTGTAGATATAACTAGCATCTGTTTTAAATGATAGGAAACTTATAAGTCC
>DUOC01000171.1 GCA_012839065.1 Thermoanaerobacterales bacterium
ATCTGTTTTAAATGATAGGAAACTTATAAGTCCAGCGGACTTTTTAAAATATTATAACATCAGCGAGAATTTAATGTTGGCGCCGCAGTTACAGTGAATCTAAACTTGTGGCGCCTTCTATAATAATAATTTCACTATGTTAAACTATTATCAAACATTACTCTGAAGGGCTTCTAGATCTTGTATTATGATTTTTTTGTGTCCTATTAATTTTATCCAACTCTTTTCTTGCAAATAGGTCAACTTTCTGCTCAATGTTTCTTGGCTCATCCCCCTATGAGCTATTTCAACAGTTTTTTAATTCCATCAGAGCTTACTGCTGATTCTTTAAAAGAAACTTTTGCACTGCTGGAATTAAACATAAGTTCTAATACTGTTATACCTTTAGCCTTCCTCCATACCCCTTCAATTTTTTCCATACGACTAAGATATGACAAAGTCTCCAGTTGATAAATTTTTGTGAACATTATAAATATCTCCTTTTTTTTGAGTCTATTTCTATATTGAATTCAAAGCATAACTAGCATACTGACTCTACCTGAGCCAAAATTTTAAAAATACATGCAAATTGCGGCAATATATGGCTCAATAGTTGTTATTCCTTCTGAATTTGTAACAGCTTATTTAGAATAACAAAAGTATAAAGAAGATTTTGTGAACTATACCAACATACTTTATTTTATACTTGATACAAACATTGAAAGGGGGAATAGAAATGGGAATAAGGGTTGGCATTGATATTGGGGGAACGTTTACCGACCTTATTGCCGTTGTTGAGGAATCCGGTGACAGCATTATAGTAAAAACACCCAGTACACCATTTAATCCTGCAATTGGGTTTATGGATGCACTGGAGAAGTCTGAAATTGATCCTGAAAAAATAGTTGATATTGTTCATGGAACAACAGTAGGTACAAACGCAATTCTTGAAAGAAAAGGATCAAAGGTAGGGCTTTTATGTACAGAAGGATTCCGTGATGTGCTTGAAATACGACGTTTATGGAGAGAACATTTATTTGGTAATTGGTGGGAACGTCCCGAATCACTCGTTGAGCGCAGATTGAGGAGAGGGGTTCGGGAAAGGATTGATTATAAAGGGAATGTAGTTATTCCTCTTGATGAAGAACAGGTAAAGGAGACTGTTGAGTTTTTTAAGGCAGAAGGTGTAAATTCATATGCAGTCAGTCTGCTTTACTCTTTTATCAATCCAAAACATGAGCAAAGGATAAAAGAGATTATTAAAGAAATTCACCCAGATGCTTTTATAACTATATCCTCAGAGGTCCTTCCAGAAATTAGAGAATATGAGAGGACAAGCACTACTGTTATAAGTGCAATGCTTAAACCGGTAATGAGTACCTATGTGGATGACGTAGAAAGAAAGATTTTTGATTTCGGAGCTAAAAATGCTGTTCTTCGGATAATGAACTCCAATGGTGGATTAATGACACCTCAGGCAGTTTCAGAAAATGCTGTAGGTACATTTATGTCAGGTCCTGCCGGCGGTCTGACAGCAGCACAGTTTATGGGTAAATTAATTAAGAGTGAAAATATCATTACATTTGATATGGGTGGAACATCGACAGATGTAGGTATTATATATGATAAAGAACCATTGTTTACTATGGAACAGGATTTAGAATGGAATATACCGGTAAGGTCTCCGATGCTTGATATAAAATCGATTGGCGCAGGAGGGGGTTCTATCGCTTGGATTGACAGTGGTGGTGCACTGCAAGTGGGACCACAGAGTTCTGGAGCTGAGCCGGGTCCAGTCTGTTATGATCATGGAGGAACTGAACCGACTGTTACCGATGCCAATCTTATACTTGGTCGGATAGATCCTAATTACTTTTTAGGCGGTACAGTGAAACTGAATTATGACAAAGCCGCTAAAGCTCTAACCGATTTAGGTAAACATTTCAAATGGAATGCACTTGAAACTGCAAACGCTATTTATAAGATTTCTCTTTCGAATATGGCTTTACTTTTACGTGAAATGACGATTAACCGCGGTTATGACCCTCGTGATTTCACTTTGATGTCATTTGGAGGTGCAGGGGGACTCTATGCAGCAGATCTGGCACGAGAACTGGATATACCAAAGGTATGTGTCCCCATGAGCGCAGGAGTATATTCTGCAATAGGGGGGCTGATGGCTGACTTGAAATATGATTATGTCCGCAGCTACTATAAAGCAATAGATGACTTAGAACTAAAAGGGCTGGAGGCAATATGTGAAGATTTGGGAGAACAAGCCAGGCTTCAGCTTAAAAATGACCGCATAAATACCCAATCATATTTTGAATACTTTTTAGACTTGCGCTATATAGGGGAATCATTTGAACTGACTATCCCGCTGAATTTTACAAAGCTTACTGAACAGGATATAGAAAATACTATTTCCTTATTCCATAAGGAGCACAGCAGGCTTTATGGTTTTAACAGACCTATCGAACCGGTTGAGCTTGTTAGTGTTCGTTTAAGGTTAACTGCCAACAGACCAAAACCTCCCGTTAAGAAGTTTGAAAAGAAATCGAATACATTAGATGCATTAAAAGGCTATAGAGATGCGTATTTTGGTGAATCGCAGGATTTGATTAAAACTCCGATATATGCTCGCGATTTGCTAGGATATGGAGGGAAAATTAACGGTCCAGCTGTAATAGAAGAAATTGAGTCGACTACTGTTGTTTTCCCGGGGCAGACTGCTTTTGTTGATGAATACGGCAATATCATAATCGAGTTAAGGTAGCAAGTGTTAGGAAAACCTTAGTTATGTTATGAGTTAGTTATTAAATAGACATAAATTATAAACTATAAAAGGGAGAGTGAGATCATGGGCAAGGTTATGTCTTCTAAATATATGGGCAGCATTTTTGAAAAATATCCCCACATTGATCCTGTAACTTTTCAGGTAATAAGCAGTGGTTTAGAATCAATATGCCGGGAGATGGGCACTACAATGGTTCGCACAGCTTATTCGCCGATATTTGTCGACGGTCAGGATTTTTCATGTGCAATACTTGATGACATTTCAGAACTGGTTGCAACAGCAAACTATGATCCTAGCCACCTTTCGGCTATGTCCTATGCTTCAGAATGGGCTGTGATGGAAATTGGTTATGAGAATTTAAGACCCGGTGATGTTATTATCCACAATGATCCTTACCGCGGCGGTACTCACTTGGCTGATTTTACAGTTATAAAGCCGGTGTATTATAAAGACCAGCTATTGGCAATGGCTGTTAGCAGAGCTCACCATCTTGATGTGGGTGGTAAATCAATAGGTGGTTTTCCCGGTGATGCTACAGAAATATATGCAGAGGGATTTCGACTTCCCCCTGTACGTTGGTACAAAGAGGGCGTAGAACAGCATGATATATTTGATACCTTATTACTTAATGTAAGAATACCATGGATACAAGTAGGGGATTTCAAAGCTCAATTGGCATCGGCAATAACAGCCGAAAACAG
>DUOC01000172.1 GCA_012839065.1 Thermoanaerobacterales bacterium
GCGACCCAGAAGGGACTCTAACCCTCGACCTCCGGCGTGACAGGCCGGCGTTCTAACCAACTGAACTACTGGGCCGTGGTGGGCGAAACAGGGCTCGAACCTGTGACCCCCTGCTTGTAAGGCAGGTGCTCTCCCAGCTGAGCTATTCGCCCTTCTTCAGATGCATTAATAAGTATATAACAATTATTGACCAAAGTCAATAGTGTTTTACCCCATTATTTTACACAAAAAAAATTTATTATCTTAAAGCTTCTTCAAGGTCTTCTACAATATCATCAACATCCTCAATACCTACTGACAGCCGTACTAAACCGTCTGTAATACCGGCTTTTAGCCTCTCATCTACTGGAACAATAGCATGAGTCATAGAAGCAGGATGTTGGATCAGGGTATCTACATCTCCTAGGCTTACAGCAAGATGACACAACTTAACTCTATCCATTAATTTCTTTCCCGCTTCATATCCGCCTTTCAGCTCAAATGAAATCATCCCACCAAAACCGTTCATTTGTTTTTTTGCTAGACCGTATTGAGGATGAGAAGGAAGCCCTGGATAAAAAACATTTTTTACTTTATCGTGACTTGCCAGAAACTCTGCGATTGTCAGCGCATTTTCATTGTGTCTGTCCATCCTAACAGCTAATGTTTTAAGTCCTCTTAATAAAAGCCATGCATTAAAAGGGCTTATCACGCCTCCTAAATCTTTTGCGATTGTTCTTATAATTTCAATTATGTCTTTTTTACTTATTACTATTCCCGCAATAACATCCCCATGACCACTAATATATTTTGTTGCACTGTGAAGTACAACATCTATCCCATACTCTATCGGTCTTTGAAAATATGGTGACATGAATGTATTATCAATTACAGTAATTATTCCTCTACTTCTTGCCAAATCAGCAACTTGTTTCATATCCACTAATTTCATAGTCGGATTTGCCGGAGATTCAAAATATATAATCTTAGTATTGTCCCTTATTGCCTTCTCAATTTGACTAATTTCTGATGTATCTATAAACGTTACTTCTACACCATATTTTGTCATTATCTCACTCATAAATGAAAATGTACATCCATAAAGAGCTTTATCGGCAACAATATGATCACCATTTTTTGTAAGCGCTATTATTACCGCTGATACGGCAGCCATGCCCGAGGATAATGCTAGTGCTGCTTCTCCGCCTTCTAAAATCGCCATTTTATCTTCTAAAGCTTTCTGAGTCGGATTGCCCAGCCTTGTATAAATATAACCATCTTCTTTGCCGGCAAAACGATCCGCACCTTGCTTAACATTTTCAAAAACAAATGTTGATGTTTGGTATATAGGAGTAGATAGAGCGCCTGTAACAGGACAAGGATTTTGCCCTGCATGAACCGCTTTTGTAGAAAATCCCATTTCTTTGATATCTTTCAAAAAAACACATCCTTCCTCTGTCATTTTCGTAATTCTATTATAACATCTATTGCCTTCTTTTTTTTAATTCGAAATAGATTTCTTCGAAACTAATCTCATAATTTCTCATCATAATCATCAGATGAAAGATCAAGTCTGCTGTTTCATAGATTATTTCGTCTTTATCCCTGTTCTTCCCTGCAATTGCAACTTCTCCTGCTTCTTCAACTACTTTTTTTAAAATTCGATCTTCACCACCGTTAAAAAGTCTTGTTACATAAGAACCTTCCGGTCTTTCTTCAAAGCGGCTATCTATTATATCTAAAAGTTCATATATTATTGAAACATCTGTTTTGGGCTGTTTTTTCTTCTGCAGCAATTGCTTAAAAAAACAGGTTGGTGAACCTGTATGACATGCAGCCCCTTTTTGTTCAACTTTTATAAGAAGTGTGTCATTGTCACAATCAAGAAGAATATCGATTACTTTTTGTATATTCCCGCTTGTTTCTCCTTTATGCCACAACTCATTTCTAGACCTGCTCCAAAACCAAGTTTCGCCTGTCATGAAAGTCCGTTCAAGAGATTCCCTGTTCATATATCCCAGCATTAATACATTTTTATTCCTATAGTCTTGAATTATTACCGGAATCAAACCCATTTCATTAAATTTGATACAATCTAAATCTAAATTAATATTCATAATTTCACTTCAACCCCTTGGTCGGAAAGATATTCTTTAACATCTCTTATTCTAAGTAACCCATAATGAAACAGCGAAGCAGCTAATGCGGCATTAGCACCACCTTTAATAAAGGCGTCTCTAAAATCCTCCAGTTTGCCTGCTCCTCCTGATGCTATAACAGGAATTGTAACAGCCTCAGATATAGACTTTACAAGGTCTATATCATATCCTTCCTTTTTCCCGTCGTTATCCATGCTTGTAAGAAGTATTTCCCCAGCTCCAAGTGCTTCTACCTGTTTTGCCCAATCGATAGCATTTATGCCTGCACCTGCCCTGCCCCCACAAACATAAACTTCCCATGTAGTTTTGTTTTTTCGTTTTGCATCTATGCCAATAACTATACGATTTTTCCCATATTTTAAAGAAGCTTCTTTGATTAAATTAGGATTTTTTAATGCCGCAGTACCTATAGAAACCTTATCTGCACCTGCATCAAGAAACATCTCGATATCGCTAATATTTGAGATTCCTCCCCCAACAATAAATGGAATTGTTATATTTTGGGCTATTTTTTTAATGGTATCTATAGTAGTTTTTCTTTTTTCATATGATGCCGAAATATCTAAAAATATAAGTTCATCAGCACCTTCATGAGAGTAAACCTTTGCAAGTTCTATAGGATCACCTGCATCTTTAAGATTTTTAAAATTTATCCCCTTTACAACTCTGCCATCTTTAACATCTAGACAAGGAATTATCCTTTTATACATTATTTCTGTTCCCCTTCTATTACCTCAATAGCTTCTTCTAAATCTATTTTGTCAAGATAAAGCGCTTTTCCAACTATAACACCTTCAAGCCTTTTTTGGTCCAGCTTTTTAAATTCCAGCAGATCTTCTATAGATGCAATCCCACCAGAAGCAATAACATTTACTTTTGTTTTATCAAGTATCTCGCTAATATTTTCAATATTTGGGCCGGTCAGCATACCATCTCTTGTGACATCAGTATAAATAATCCTTTTTACCCCCAGATCCTGCATCTTCAACGCAAGATTAATGCCTTTTAATTCTGAAACTTCCAGCCAGCCTTTGATAGCAGCCATACCATCCCTGGTATCAATGCCTACAATTATCTGATCACTGTATTTAGACACTGCTTTTTCAACCAGACTAGTATCAATAACAGCTGAGGTACCTATAATAACCCAATCAATACCTAATGATATGTATTTTTCTATTGTTTCAATGTCTCTAATACCCCCACCCAGTTGGATAGGTATATCGATTGATTTTACCATCTGTTTAACTATATCAATATTTTTTGGTTCCCCATGAAAAGCACCATCTAAATCAACTACATGTAGCCTTTTAGCTCCCTTTTTTTGCCATATTTGTGCAACTTCCACAGGATCATCACTGAAAATCTGTTCTTTATCAAATCGCCCTTGTGTAAGCCTTACACACCTTCCATCTTTTAAATCTATAGCTGGAATAATAAGCATTATATTAAAACCTCCTATCCTCTAAATTGTTGAAACTTAAATCAGGCCTTTAGTGGATGGCACACCTTTAATTCTGGGATCCTTTTCTACTGCACCTGAAAGCGCCCTCCCAAAGGACTTAAATAAAGCTTCAATGATATGATGGGTATTTTCTCCGGAAATAAGTTTCACATGGAGAGTCAATTTTCCATTGTTTACAAAACCGACTAAAAACTCTTTAACAAGCTCTGTCTCAAAACTTCCTATCCGTTCCAACGGAAAATCAATATCGAACACAAGAAAAGGTCGTCCACTTATATCCAATGAAGCAAAGACTAATGCTTCATCCATTGGAATAAAAACAGAATTGTATCTTTTTATACTTGTCTTATCGCCTAATGCATCATTTAACGCCCTTCCTAAACAAATACCTATATCTTCAACCATATGGTGATAATCTACTTCAACATCCCCTGTTGCCTCTACTTCAATATTGAATAGCCCGTGTTTTGCAAAAAGTTCTAGCATATGATTGAAAAAATAGATTGGAGTATTAATATTCGCTAAACCGTCACCGTCGAGCTCCAACCTTACCTTGATTTCCGTTTCTCTTGTTTGCCTATAAATCTCACTATTCCTCATTAATTTTTCAACCCTTCTAGTATTTTTTTCATCTCATAGATCAATCTGTCAATTTCTTCTCTTGATCCTACAGAAATTCTCAGACAGTCTGTTAGAGCTTCATCAAAAAGTTTCCTTATAGAAATCCGTTTAGCTCTAAGCCCATTATAGACCTCTTCTCTTCCATATTTGAATCTGGTGAGAATAAAATTTCCTTCACTGGGATAAGGCGTTAAAGCATCTATAGAATTAAGTTCGTTATATAGATATTCCCTATTATCTGCTAGTTTATGACTGACTTCATTCATAAATCGTGTATGCTTTAAAAGGACCTTTGCAGCAGTTTGAGAAAAAAGATTAACATTATACGGCGGTTTAGTCTTATACAACTCATCAATAATTGGTTTGCTAGTTGCTAAATAACCTACTCTTATACCTGCAAGACAAAAAGCTTTTGAAAAGGTCCTAACTATAATTAAATTATCATACTTACTTAAATATGGAATAAAGCTCTTCCCGCCAAATTCAAAATAAGCCTCATCAATTACCACTATCCCGTTAAATTCCTCTATCAGTTCCAAAATTTTGTTTTCATCAAAGTAATTCCCGGTAGGATTATTTGGATAACACAAAATCAAAACCTGTGGTATATCTTTTGTGAAACTTCCCCGTATTTTCTCATAATCCAGTTCCCATACCCTGTTATCTTTTTGTGGCTTAATTAAGGGTATCTTTACAGGTTTAGCCCCGGAGATTATTGTAAAGGTCTCATAAATTGGAAAGGTCGGTGTCGGGAAGATCACCTCCCTCCCAGTACCGGCAAAAGTAAAAAGTATAATACTTAAAATCTCATCAGCTCCATTGCCTACCATTATCTGATCTTTATTAAGGTTCGTATACAAAGCCAAAGCTTCTCTAAGCAATTCTGAAGTAGGATCATAATACCTAGCAAAACTATTCTTTTTTACTTCATCCCATATTTCTTCCTTTATTTCATCGGGAACATCAAATGGGCTTTCATTAGCGTCCATTTTTAAATCCCAGTTAAATGTTATCGGTTTATACGGTTCTAATTTATATACTTCATTTCTGACGAGATCCTTCATTTTATTTATATTCTCCTTCCCTAATATTAATCGAATTTGCATGGGCATGCAGCCCTTCAAGATTTGCCAAGATTGTTATTTCTTCTTTGACTCCCTCCAATCCTGAAGATGAATAATATACTATACTTGATTTTTTTATGTAGTCATCTACACTTAAAACTGAATAGTATTTTGCCGTGCCGCCAGTCGGCAGCACGTGACTTGGACCTGCTATATAGTCTCCTACAGGTTCAGGTGTATTTTCACCTAGGAATATTGCTCCAGCATTTCTTATGAATCCTAAGTACTTAAAAGGCTCTTTTATGTGAAGTTCCAGATGTTCAGGAGCAATTTCGTTAGATACTTCAAATGCTTTAAATATATCAGGCACTATCAGTATAGCACCCATTCCCTGTAATGATTTTCGTATTATTTCTTTTCTGGGCAGATTTTCAATCTGTAATTCGATTTGTTCTTGTACAGCTTCAGCAAATTTCAAAGAGGGTGTAACTAATATCGAGGAGGCAAATGTATCGTGTTCTGCTTGAGATAAAAGATCCGCAGCCACATATTTAGGATTTGCGTATTGATCTGCTATTACAAGGATTTCACTGGGACCTGCCAACATATCTATATCAACGGCGCCATAAACCATCTTTTTTGCAACTGTAACATATATATTCCCGGGACCGAATATTTTATAAACTTTAGGAATGCTTTCTGTCCCATAAGCCATAGCTATAATTGCTTGAGCTCCGCCTATTTTATATATATGGTCTGCTCCCGACTCCCTAGCTGCAACAATAGTGTACGGATTCACCTTACCGTCAATACCTGGTGGTGTACATATAATGATATCACGTACACCGGCAACTTTTCCGGGTATAACAGTCATTAAAACCGAAGATGGGTATGAAGCTGTGCCACCTGGCACATAAATGCCTACCTGTTCAATAGGTGTGATTTTTTGTCCTAATATTATTCCATTTTCTTCTTCAGATATCCAAGAATTCCTCTTTTGCTTCTCATGATATTTAGTAATATTGCTTATGGCTTTTCTTATCGCTTTTAGAAAATAAGGTTCGAGTTTTTTATATGCTTCTTCAACCTCATCTTCTGTAACCTCAAGATTATGTAATTGAACTTTGTCGAAGGTTTTAGTTAATTCAAACAGTGCTTCATCGCCTTTATGTTTAATGTGTTCAATCATCCTTCGGATATTAGCCTCTATTTCATAATTATTAAATAAATCGGCACTTCTAACAGTGTATTCTCTGTAGTCCATTATCTTAATCATTATTATTCTCCTCTTCCGATAATACTACTTAAATTATTTATAAGGTTATCTATCATTGGAGCTTTTAATCTGAAACTAACTTTATTCCCTATTAATCTTGCCGTTATTTCTGCAATCTGTTCATGTTCTGTAAGATTATTTTTTTCTAAAGTAACCCCAGTCGATACTATATCAACTATTTTATCTGCAAGGTTTAGCATAGGAGCAAGCTCTACAGAACCATTCAATTTTATCACTTCAACTTGTCGCCCACTTTCTAAAAAATAATTTTCTGTTATACGAGGAAACTTTGTAGCTATTTTTAAATTCGTCGGATATTCCTTAATATGTTTCGGTCCCGCTACCACAAGCCTACAGTGTCCGATCCCCATATCCAGAAGTTCATATACATCTCTTGATTCTTCCATCAGTATATCCTTGCCTACTATACCTAAATCCGCGGCACCGTATTCAACATAAGTAGGTATATCAAGGGGTTTTGCTAAAAAGAACTTCATGTTTGATTTTTCTAATACAAATATTAGCTTACGGCTCTTCTCATCGATTTTATAACAATCAACACCAGCTTTTTTTAATAAATCCAAAGATTCTTTTAAGATTCTTCCTTTCGGAAGAGCAATTGTCAATAATTCCATCATTATCATCCTTTATTTAAATTTATCACTTCTTCATTGATATTATTAAATATTATCACCTTATTAAATCCTTTTTCCTTCCCATACTCAATTCCACTCTGCACATTTTTCGATTTGAACATTTCAGTCATATAGCCATTTTGTCTTAACTTTACAGCCTTTTTTATTGCCTCTTCTCTGCTTACATCATCATAGCAAATAAGATAAAAACGTTCCGATTTTGAACTAATAACCTTTTGTCCCCCCAGGATTTCAAGAATGCCTTCAATATTAAAAGCAAACCCTGTTGCAGGATAACTTCCATTAAATTTTTCAATCAAATTATCATAACGCCCCCCTCCACACAAAGGGAAACCGATAACTGGTGAATAAATTTCAAATATAATCCCAGTATAATAATCTAGAGCCCTTATTAGTGAAGGATCAAATGCAGTATATTCTTCGACACCATAGATTGTAAGAAGTTGTTTTATTTCTTTAAGTTGTGCTGCTGCTTCTGCTATGATTTTATATTCATCAAAACCTTCATAGGCTTCTAAATTATCTAAATTCCCGCTGCTGCGGGTAAGATTCATAACAAGTTTTTTAATATCTTCATTCAAGACACTTGAATCTAATATTTTTTTAAGTTCAACAAAGTCTTTATTTAGAAAACATTCGTGAATCTGATCTTTTATCTTTTCATCTTTAAGCCTATCTAATACTCCTTTCAGAAATCCGGTATGCCCTACGCTAACCTTAAAATCCTTAATCCCTAGTCTCTTTAAACTTTCAACTGCTAGTGAAATCATTTCCGCGTCCCACTCTAGCCCGCTAACCCCTATAAGTTCAGCACCTGCCTGATACGATTCAAATTGCCTGCCACCTCGCGATTCTTCAAACCTAAATACATTAGAAAAATAACATAATCTAAGAGGCGTATTTATTTTCTTGTAATAATTGGCAACAACCCTTGCAATAGGTGTAGTCATATCGGGTCGTAGTGCAAGGACCCTTCCTTTCCTATCTAAAAATTTGAATATCTTTTCTGCTGAATTGAAGTTATAGCCCATCAAAAAAGTTTCCAGATATTCAAAAGTTGGGGTGATAACCTCCTCAAATCCCCACTGTTTAAAAACTCCATACAATATTTCCTCAACTTCACGTTTAACTGAAGCAAGTTCAGGGAGGAAATCTCTAACCCCATCAGGCTTATAAGAAAATACACTATCCATAAATCTCATCCTCGTCTTTATTTGTTTAATATATTAAAGTATTAGCTTGCTAAACATTTGAATATAATAGTATAATAGCATAAACAAAAAATAGCGTCAATCACGTATTTTATTTATATGATTACCCCATAATAATACCAAACTCTGCTCAAATCAATTCTATTATCTTTTTTGTACCCCCATAAAACCATTACTATCATAATATCCTTTTTTCTGAATATTGCCTACAAACTCTATATAATATATACTTTAATCTAATCATTAGTATGGATAGGGGGAAAGGTATAGGTATAGTAGATGTAAGTTCGGGAGCAGTTGTCCCGGTTGAGATAAAACGATTACCCAGGCTATCAAAATGGTTGAAGAAATCTTGCAGAATGGAAGAGGCGACCTAGTGTATATCTGGGAAGGGAACTTCTTAGAAATCCATACTGGCCCCTCTATGCCGCAAAAGAGTTAGGATTTCATATTGATTGGCCTAATCAATATGAAAGTGCAAAATGGCAATATTAAATATTTTGTTTTAGAATACCAATTATTTCATCCAAATTCAAATTGTTTTGGTTACCTGATCTCATATCTTTTAATGCAGGTTTCTTGCTTGCGAGTTCATTACCCCCTATCAGGATTACATATGGTATGCCTAACTTATTTGCATAATCCAGTTTTTTACCAATCTTCGCGTCTTCAAAATAAACTTCAGAGATAATATTTTCATTTCGCAATAAGTTCGCAATTTCTATACTATACTCATTATGGACTTCATCCATAGGTACTACTAAAACTTTAGTTAATGTAGAAGGGGTTTTTTCCCCAAATATTTCGGTCTCTTTTAATTGATAGAATAGGCGTGTCAAGCCTATGGAAATCCCTACTCCAGGTAGCTTTTGAGTTGTATAGTATTCTGCTAAGTTGTCATACCTGCCACCGGAACAGACACTTCCTATATCGAGATATTCATTTAAAAACGTTTCATAAACAGTGCCAGTATAGTAATCTAATCCTCTAGCAATTGTTAAGTCTATAGCATAATTTTCATCGGGTATGTTAAAAGACTTTATATAATGTATGACCGTAGACATTTCCTGTAATCCCATTTCAAAAACTTGATTCTCAACTTCAATAGATTTTAATGATTCAAGTATTTCAGCATTGGTACCTTTTATTTTTATGAAATTAATTATTTTATTTGTCTCATTTTCCGTCAGACCAATATCTTTCAATTCTTTTATTACGTCATTTTCACCAATTTTATCTAGTTTATCAATCGTTCTAAGAACCTCAGCCTTATTTTTAATTCCCAGCGATTCGAAAAAGCCGTTTAAAATCTTTCTGTTATTAATCTTTATAGTAAAATCTTCAAAGCCTAGATTCTTAAATGTTGCATATATAACACTAAGAATTTCAGCATCATAAATAATGTTTAGGGTTCCATTCCCTATAATATCAATATCACATTGATAAAATTCCCTAAATCTCCCCCTCTGGCTCCTTTCCCCTCTGAATACCTTACCGATATGATATCTCCTAAATGGAAAAGTAAGTTCTGAATAATGCTGTGCCACATATCTTGCAAGCGGTACTGTAAGATCAAAACGTAAAGCCATATCTGTAGTGCCTTTTTTAAACCTGTAGATCTGCTTTTCAGTATCACCGCCACTCTTTGCTAAAAGTATTTCTGCCTTCTCTATAGTAGGAGTATCTAATGGAATAAATCCATATTTTTCATAAGTTTCTCTTATAGTATCTTTCATTTTATTAAATAATAATTGATCTTCTGGAATAAGTTCCATAAACCCGGGTAATATTGAAGGTTTTACTATATCGTTTTTACCCATTTTAACCACCTTTCTGCTGCATTATAGCCGTTAATCTTATAAATATATACCTATATTTTACCTTACATGCAGATTATCTTCAAGATATCGGCATTAAATACCCTTTATGTTATTTAGCGTTTGATTTTGATTTAACCAAGCAATAATTACCTATCAATTTAAGTATGGTAAATACAATTGACCCAAAGATTACAGTCGGAAGAATTATAGCAGAGTATGGAGCTGATCACCCTTTCGATAAATACGAAGAATAGTTCTCCCACTTTATCAATATCTGATAACCTGCCACAATGATAGTTGTAATTTTTAATATATCTATTATTGATAAAATATAGAAGTAATTTTTATTCATTTTCTTGTCTCCTTCACAAAGTTGACCTAATCCGAATCAACAAGAGATAAACATAGGCTGCCGATACCACTCATACGACTAACATTAATAAGGGCATCACCGATACACTAGATTCAAGCAATAACTTTACATATGACACTAAAAACAATCAAAAATAGCAGTTCCGCCATTTCATTAACAGCCCCATAAGTATCACCTGTCATACCCTTAATCTTACTATTAATATAAAGCATAAAAGGTATAGCAGCTAAAAATGTCAAACATACAGCTAAAAGTCCAAAACCTTTCGCTAAAATAAACGAAACAACTATAGGTAAAAAACTTGATAAAATAAAATCATACGTTCCTGTATAATCTGCAAAAGCCTTTCCTTTTCCCTCTCCCTCCCTGGCATATGGGAAAAAGGCTATAGCAGCCACCATAATCCACCTGCTGATTATAGGAGCCAGAACTATTGCTTGAAACCTTATCTTATCAGGAAGACTTATAAACAATGAGAACTTTAACAGTAATGCAGAAAATAAAGCTATAGCACCGAAAGTCCCCATTCTACTATCTCTCATTATTGCTAACATTTTTTCTTTAGTGTGACCCCCAAATATCCCATCAATAGTATCTGCCAATCCGTCTAAATGAAGACCACCGGTTATAAGAATATAAACGATTATAAGAAAGACGTTTCGAACAGCATCATACAAAATATAGCCTGATAAAATATCCAGACAGCCTAATATAAAGCCAATTAGCATCCCAACAACAGGAAAAAAAAATACACTTTTAGCTAATGAATATTCATCTATATGTACTTTCGTAAATATAGGTAAACGTGTCAGAAATGATAAAGCCCTTAAAAAACCCATATCAACCATCCCCTAATAATTACTCCCCCTAATAAAAAAATAAGTGATGTATAAAATACAATTTTTATTGTATTAATAATGCAAACAGGTTCTAATTCTCTTAAGGGTTCACCTATATACTTTCTAAAGTTAGGAATGCCCTCATAATAATTTATACCTCCAAGCCTTATATCCAATGCGCCTGCAACTGCAGACTCCGGATATCCGCTGTTTGGGCTTGAATGTTTCAGTGCATCTCGTCTAATAATATTGTAAGCATTTCTCCAATCAAACCCAGACAGATAACTTGTAACAACCATTAGTATCGCACATATTCTAGCCGGGATTAAATTTACAAAATCATCAAGTTTCGCCGAGCCCCAACCAAGATGTTTATATTTTTTATTTTTGTAACCGACCATTGAATCGAGAGTGTTTATAGCCCTATAAGCCATAGCAAGAGGGGCTCCACCTATAAATGCAAAGAAAAGCGGTGATAAAATACCATCAACAGCATTTTCTGCAATTGTTTCTACTGTAGCTCTTACAACCTCTTCAGAAGAAAGATTATCAGTATCTCGCCCAACAATAAATTTTAATCTGTTTCGTGCTTTTATCAAATCCTTCTTTACAAGCAGATCATATATTATTTTACCTTCTCTATAAAGCTCTTTTCCTGCAATGGCTGTATATATAAACCATATATCCGCAAAAAATCCTGCTAAAGGGTTTATTCTTGCAAACAAAAATACTAGTTGTTTTACTGAAATAAAAACAACAGTAGGAATAAATAGAGTTAATAAAATACCTCCTAATTTTTGCTGTAAAGAAGTTGAAAATATTCTCAATAATATATTTTCGCAGAATGAAATCAAATTACCGATTATAACTACAGGATGAGTAATCCTCCTGGGATCTCCTATAATTAGATCCAAAATATAAGCAAAAACAACGCTAACTAAATGCATAGTAGCAACCTTCTCTCATCACTTGGGGCCCTTCACCGGTAATTTTGGCTGTGAAACACCTTTTTAAGTTTTTAACTCTGCTGCGAATAACATTTTCTATATGTGCTGTATTTGTTAGCCCTTCAGAAAACATAATACCTACAACTGTTCCGCTGTGGGCAGTATTCACTCCTACAGCACCCAATTCTTTAGCAGTTCTTATTATTTCTTCTAACTCGGGCTTGTATAACAATTCTTGGTTTGCACAGGCACTTATAACCGCTCCTTTACCTATTAAAGAAGCGTCCTGTAGATATAACCCTTCTTTTACAAGGGAAACAGCCTCTCTAATAAATGGCTCCTTTTTATTGTTTGCTTTTTCAAGCTCAATTTTATTTTTGTAAAAATTAACCGTCTCTACCTTGCCGCCCAGATCAATTATAATGATATCCATAGAAGGAGGCATTCCAATATATTCCTTAATAGTTCCCTTTATAAAGTCGATATATACAATCCCTTTGTACATAATTCCATCGCTAGGTTCAACTGAAAGTGCTATATCAGCTATTTCATCCGGTGTTAATTGTTCACCTAATGCTACTGATGCGGCAATACAGGCAGCTGTTATATCGGCAGTACTGCTTGCCATACCAAGCCCTGATGGTATTTGTGAGTTTATAGATATACAAGCACCTACCCCTTTTACGCCTGTATAATCAAACAGCTTCTTTACGGCATTTAGTGTTTTTTCGTGTCCTGGAGAACATATAATCTGATCGTCATTATATAAAATCTTTACATTAGCATAGGAATAAAGATTTATTGGGCAAGTAATAAGAAAATCCCGTCCGTCTAATGCTCCTTCAACTAATTCACCACAGCTTCCCGGGCATCTTGCAGTTGCTTCTCCAGTACGCATCAATATTCAATACCTCTTCTGCTTGGTATACCTTTTTTAAAGGGATGCTTTATTTCCACCATTTCTGTAACAAGATCAGCTGCTCCTATAATTTCCCGGGGCATATTTCTGCCTGTCATCACTATTTCTACCTTCTCCGGTTTTTTATTCAGAAGATCTAAAACCTTATTAGTATCTATAAGCTCAACATTAATCGCGTGACTTATCTCATCAAGAACTACTATATTATATCTTTCTGACATAATAGCCTCTTCTGCAAAATCAAGGGCTTTGCCAACAATATCCCTATCTGTTTGTGTAATCTGATCTTTCAAAACAAAGCATTCACCACATCCAACACATTTCATAAAACCATTTTTAATCATAGAGCCATATTTGCAATTCCTGCCAAATTGGTATATCTCTATATTAGGATAAAGACGTTCAGCTGAATATAATTCGCCTGTATAAGTACTGCCTTTTAAAAATTGAATTATACAGGATTTAAAATCATGCCCTGATGCTCTAAAGCACAAGCCTAAAGCAGCTGTAGTCTTCCCCTTCGAATTCCCGGTATACACTTGAATTAATCCTTTTTCAAGACTTCCCCGCATTCTTATCCCCCTCCAAATTTATTCTTAAATTCAAGACTTGATTTTTAATGGTAAACCCGAAACCATAAAATATACTTCATGAGCTTTATTTGCAATAACTTGATTTGCCCTGCCCAATAAATCCCTGTAGAAACGCCCTAAAGAATTGTCCGGGACTAGTCCCATACCAACCTCATTAGATACGATAATTACATTTGCATTAATATCTAGTGATATATCGGCAAGTTTTCTGACTTTATTAAGTACCTCATTTTCCTTTTCGGAGTTAAAGTTTAATTCTTGTTCATTTTGTCCGACAAATAAATGATTTGTTACAAAAAGTGTGAGACAATCAATAAGGATAACCTTAAACTCATTCCCATATTGAGATAAAACCTTGTCCACATTAAGGGGTTCTTCTATAGTTTTCCATAACGGTGACCGTCTTTTTTTATGTAGCTCGATCCTCTTTGCCATTTCTTCATCACAAGCTTCACATGTAGCAATGTACAATACCCGTTCTTCCTGTAAAGATGCTAGTTCTTCGGCAAATCTGCTTTTGCCGCTCCTTGCACCCCCGGTTATAAAATACAATCTTCCTTTTTTCATAATATCACCCTAAAATATTTGTTCTTTTCGACTTCTCAATAGATAAATAAAAAATGGTCCCCCAAATAATGATGTGATTATCCCTACCGGTATTTCCGTTGGAGGTATAATAATTCTTGAAATAATATCAGCTGTTATTAAAAATATAGCACCAAATACAGCACTCGAAGGTAATAAAATCCTATGATCTGGCCCTACAATCAATCTCATTATATGAGGCACTACAAGACCTACAAAACCTATAGTGCCACTAACTGAAACAGATGCTGCTGTTAGCATTGAAGAAGATATCAATAGTATTTTTTTAAGTTTTTCAACTGACACACCTAAATGATGTGCAGTTTCTTCTCCCAAAAGCATAATATTTAATTCCCTAGCAAAGATTAAATTTATAATCATGCCGAAAACAATATATGGGATAATTATTCTAACATATGTCCAGTTAGCAGAAGAAAAACCGCCCATCATCCAAAATACAAGCTGATGCAGTTTATGATCGCTAAAATATGTAAAAAGGGATACAAAAGCAGAAATAAAAGTTGTAACAGCAATACCAGAAAGTAATAAAGTCATTACCGATACCCTTTCTCCTGTTTTGGCTAACCTATATACCAATATTACAGTGCCTAATGAACCTAAAAATGCTAAGAAAGGTATAGAGTTTATTCCCAAAACACTAAAATTGATTGAATAAATAATTGCAATAGACGCTCCTAGAGAAGCACCGGAAGAAGCACCGATAATATAAGGATCAGCCATAGGGTTTATAAAAATTCCTTGATAGGTTGTACCTGCAATTGAAAGCGCCATACCAACAAGTGCTGCAAGGATTGTCCTTGGCAGCCGGATATCAAAAATGATTTTTTCATAATTCTCATTCCAGTATGGTTCAATACCAAATAAGTTAAGTTTATGCATCATAATGTTTAAAATATCTCGTGACATAATCTTAACTGTTCCCATACCTAGCGATATGATTGATGTTATTATTAGTAATATGACTAAGAAAAATAAGATTTTGAATTGCTTACCCTTTTTATGCTTATGATTTATATCCATTTTTATCTCCCTTTTATTTAAAGAGATGGGGATGCAAAATTTTCGTTATCTCCTCGAGCCCATCTACAAGCCTGGGTGTTGCCCTTTGGACTATATTGGAATCAATGACATAAACCTGTTTATTTTTTATTGCAGGCACGTCCTGCCAATTATGTCTCGCATATATTTCTTCTAATCCTATATGACTATCACCATGATGAGAATAAATAAAAATATCAGGGGCTTTTTGTATTATTAACTCTAAACTTATTTCCGGAAAAGTAGTTTTGGTTTCCCGGGCAATATTGATGCCACCTGCTAATGTTAATAAATCATCGATAAATGTGCCCGGACCCGCTGTCATCAACGGCTCATGCCAAATTTCATAATATACCTTTGGCTTCTCTGCCTCGGGTATTGCAGATACTTTTTCTTGTACTGCCTCAATTCGTCCATTTAAACTTTCAACAAGTTCATCAGCATATCCTTCTCTCCCTAATGCCTTACCCAACAATTTGATATTTTCTAACATATCATATATATTTTTTGGACAC
Organism: Thermoanaerobacterales bacterium; assembly: GCA_012839065.1. Lineage (GTDB taxonomy): Bacteria > Bacillota > Thermosediminibacteria > Koleobacterales > Koleobacteraceae > DUOC01. The sequence goes on from DUOC01000172.1 coordinate 16,082, forward strand.
AAAATAATAACAGGAAACCCTAACCGTTCAAGGTCTTCTACTGCTTCTTGATGGATGTCATTAGCTATTACAAGATCCGGATTAAGAGATACTATCTTTTCTATATTAGGATTAGCAAAACCACCAATTTTCTCTATAGCTTTAGCTTGTTCAGGGTAATCACAGTATTCAGTTACCCCGACTATTTTATCATCAATACCGAGCGCATAAAGGATTTCAGTGTTAGAGGGAGAAAGGGAAATGATCCTTTGAGGTTGCCCATCAATCCTTATTTCTCTTCCTGCATTATCAATTATTAAAATACCGTCTTTATTTATATCATCAGTTTTATTGTTTGAAGTTTTTTGAGAACAACCTGCTGTTATTGATAAAACAAAAATAAAAGTTACTATCGCAAAAATCCTTCGTTTTTTTTCCAACTCAAATCCTCTCCTTCCTGTTATTTGAACAAGTCTTGATTTTAGAAAAGATGCCGCCATCTTGACCGAAGCTGCTTCTACACCGAAATTATTATTTTAATTAAAAAAACCTCGCCTTCTTCAGAGGCTGAGGTCTTATCGCAAAATTATTCGTACTCCCCCTTTCTGCCGAAGGTCTATTGTACGCGCAAACAGGCAGGTTTCCTGACTTCCGGATCATGGTTCACCTTATACCTTCCCCAAAAAACTTGAGTGGTATAAAATCAGGTTCACTTCCCGGTTACAGTGGCGGGACCGTTCAGGACTTTCACCTGATTCCCTTTTAACCCCAATTTAGAGCACCTGTTCAACATCTATTCTATATATAAGTATTATATCGTATATGTTTTTACCAAACAAGCATACTGCATCTTAATTTCTACACTATGGCACCTTTATTTTTTCCGTTTCCTTTTAGATATAATACCTCCTATTTTCCCTGTCTCTTCAGCTGAAAGTCCGCCCCAACCAACCTCTTTAATTTTATCTAAAAGACCTAATTCTTCGGCAATCTCATATTTTAATATTTTATTAGTTTTTTTAATGTGTTTGTTTTTCATATACTTCACCCCAGAATATTGTTCCCCATAAATACCGTCTATATGCTTTCATTAACTTAATCAAGAATAGGCTTCTGCTCTCCAGTATGGTCTATATAATATTCTCCCTCTATTAAAAGTTCAGAGACCGGAACAATTTTATAACCATCGGAAATCAACTTGTTCAGAATTTCATCAAGTGCTTCAGGAGTGTGTTTACCATTATTATGAAATAGAATTATAGAACCATTTCTTACACGAGATAATACCCTGTCTACAATGGCTTTTGCTGAAAAATTCTTCCAATCAAGGGAATCTACATCCCATTGGATTACTTTATAACCGAACTCTTCAGCGGTACTTATAAGTGTATTACTATAATCTCCAAAAGGAGCCCTGAAAACAGAAGCTTCATATCCTGTAGTTTCTTTTATTATGTCGTGTGTTCTCTGCAATTCTTCAATAATTTTTTCTTCGGAAAGTGATCCCATCTTCGGGTGTGTTGATGAATGGTTGCCTATTTCATGACCTTCTTCAGCTATCCTTTTCGCCATTTCAGGATAATCTTCTATCCAAAATCCTACTAAGAAAAATGTAGTCTTAACATCATATTTCTTTAGCAAATTAAGTATCATAGGCGTTTTATCTGAACCCCAGGCAGCATCAAAAGTAATCGCAAGTTTTTTTTCAGGAGTGTAAACCCTATAAATCGGAATCAGCTTATCATTAGGTTTAAACACACTTTGTAATCTGTTTGAAAATCCGATTACACCGACTACAACCAGCAGCGTTATTAAGCATAATATTAGCGCAATATATTTTTTATATAAAAGTAAAATCCTCATTCAATTTACCCCCTTGCTAATTATTTTCTATATTAAAAACTTATTTATTAAAAAATAAAATATGTCATTAAAGATATAGGTCATAGGAATAAATATTTACGATAATTTATATAATTGAATATAAGCAAAAGCGGGGGTGATGTTATGAAAAAGGGTGTATACATTGGAATTATTTGGGCTTTCCTTTCTTGGGTACCTTTTTATACAGGCTATTTATTAAGATTTAAAAATATTTTGGGGCTTCCGGCTGTTTTAGGATTGAATTTTGAGCTTTACACAAGAGTAGGTGATGCTTTCATATACAGTATACTAATCGGGGTAATTGTCGGAGGGCTGGCAGAACTATTACTAAAAAATTATATTAGCATAAGAGCTGTTCTACAGCGAAAAAGAAAATATCCTTCTTTTAGGAGGCTTTGAGAAAATGCTGCCAACTTTTTTATTAACCTTTGGGATGGTTTTTTTGGCTGAATTAGGGGATAAAACACAACTTGCAACCATGCTTATTGCAGCACATAATAATGAATACCCATTAGTAGTATTCCTTGGTGCTTCATTTGCACTTATAACCACAACACTTATTGGGGTTCTTTTAGGCAAATACATAGGTGAAGTTATTCCTACACAATATTTACATATAGGAGCCGGTACGGCTTTCATCATAATTGGCATCCTTTTAGTTACAGGGAAACTTTAATAAATCACAAGTTTCTTTCCATCAATTTTCTGTAAATCAATATCTTCCTCTAATGATTGAGGTATAGTTATAGTATCAGATTTACCATCACTTACATATTTTTCGGAGGGATTCTCCTCAAAATATTTCAACCATTTGTCAATATACATTTGCGAACCTCTTATCCTGGGCATCTTAAGCGGATCAAAATCCTTATGAACAGGCGAGAGAGCAGGCTCTGCTCCGACTAGCAATATCCCTCTATTATGGTATTCAATGCCATCATATTCACCTGATATAATATAATCAATATTTTGTTTTGAACTGTTTCCGTAAGGTAAAGCTAAAGTATCTAATTCATATCCTTCTAGGTACTCTAGAGTTCTCTTTTTATGGAGTGCTATTTCTTTCTCAACTTCTTCTTTGCTGAGCTTTCCCAGTTTTGCATGGTTAAAAGTATGGTTGCCTATATCCATACCTTTAGATATTATGTAATCTAGTTTTTGTCTTATATATTCTATCTGTCCAAAGGGAACCGGATAATTTATATAAAAAACTGCTGATGTACCAAAATCAGGGTATTTTTTATTAAATTGTTCAATAATACTTACCGCACATAAAGGATCCACAATTAAATTACCATTTTCATCTTCAATAAAGTTCAATTGACCCCTTGTACCATCATCAAAAGTTAAAATCATTGGTGAACATCCACGTGGGATATTAATATCATTATCCAAGAAGGACTTTATACTTATAAGTCTGTATCCTTTTTCATAAAATGTTTCCAAGTCCTGCCTGAAATTATCATAATGTCTTGACCATTCACCTTCTGTCTTCGAAATATCATGGTACATAATTATCATAACCTTGCCCAGCTCATTAGGTTTTATAGAGTCTTCTGTAATGTTTTGCTCATGTTCAACCTCTCTCACGTCCTCCTTATCGTCTGATATTATTATATCTTCCTCTGCAGGCTGAATATTATCTGATTCGTCTTTTTCTAGAATATCAGTTGAAAAATAATTTAATATAAAACAAAATGCTAATAATATTGCTATAATAAACAATACTATTATCGACATTGTTTTCTTATTATAAAAAGATTTCATTTTTACCTCCATTATGTATGTTTAATTAAATTATATCATTTTTTAATATTTGATTATTATGCATTTTCTGTTATAATTGTCTTGGTTGTACCCCTTAGGAGGTTGAATTCATGAACAAATTAGACACAGTATTTTCTATAATAGGCGGGTTAGGTTTATTTTTGTTTGGTATGAAGACCATGGCGGACGGATTACAAAAAGCCACCGGTGAAAGCACAAAAAAAATATTTGAGCTTCTCACAAATAATAGAATATTAGGCGTATTGGTTGGACTTATTGTCACTGCAATAATTCAAAGCAGTAGTGCTACTACCGTAATGGTTGTAGGATTTGTCAATGCCGGACTTATGACTTTAAAACAAGCTGTGGGTGTTATCATGGGTGCAAATATTGGTACAACTATGACAGCCCAACTTATCGCATTTAAACTGACAAACATTGCACTTCCCGCTATAGCTATTGGTGTTTGGTTTAATCTATTTAGTAAGAAAAAATCGTTGAAAAATATTGGACATATTATTTTAGGTTTCGGGTTCCTTTTTATGGGTATGAATTTGATGGAGAGTGGATTTAAGCCTATTGCACAAATACCCAGTTTCAGCAGACTGATAGTCATGTTTTCAGATTATCCTTTATTAGGGGTTCTAATTGGTTTTTTACTGACAGCTATCGTACAAAGCAGTAGTGCAACCATAGGTATACTTCAGGCTTTAGCTCTTTCCGGGCAAATTGATATTACATTTGCTCTCCCAATCCTTTTTGGAGATAATATTGGGACTTGTGTAACAGCTTTAATTTCTAGTATAGGAGCGAATATTACAGCTAAGAGGGCTGCTCTTCTCCATTTAATATTCAACATTGTCGGAACTTTTATCTTCTTATTCCTGCTTCCCGTTTTTACACCAATAATTTTAAAAACGTCATCAAATCCAGTTCGTCAAATAGCTAATGCTCATACAATGTTTAACATTGCAAATACAATAATTCAACTCCCATTTGCAAACCTTTTGGTTGGGCTGGTTACCAGGTTGATCCCCGGAGAAGACCCAATAATTGAAAGGGGTTTTAAATATATAGATACTCGGTTCCTAAACACTCCTGTAATCGCATTTAACCAGGTTACTAAAGAAATCGTCAGAATGGCAAAATTAGCTGAAGAAAATTTAAATGATTCCATAGAAGTTTTCTTACATTATAATGAGCATACTGTTAAAACCATATATGAAAAAGAAGAAATTATAAACGAATTGGAAAAAAACATATCGAAATTTATTTCAGAACTCTCTCGAAGCGGTTCCTTAAGCATATCTCAGCTAAATAAAATTACAGGATACTATAATAATTTAAATGATATTGAAAGAGTAGCCGATCACGCTAAGAATATTATTGAACTTGCCGAAATTAAGTATGAGGAAAAGCTCCCTTTTACAGATATAGCTATCGATGAACTGAACTGTATGTTTGATAAAGTTAGAACTGTATTTAATTCCGCCGTCAGAGCTTTTGAGACCCTGGACAAGCGCTTAGCAGATGAAGTAATAGCTTACGAAAATGAAATCGACGAAATGGAAAAACGGCTCAGAATGCACCATATAGAAAGACTTAATATGGGGCTTTGTTACCCAAGTTCAGGCGTAATTTATCTTGATATTATCAGTAATTTGGAGAGAGTAGGAGACCATGCTACTAATATTGCTCATACTGTAAACGAATACTAAATTAATTGTCTTCTACAAGAAAGTCTCTAATTAATAACTCATTTTTAATTTCTTCAAGCATTTGTTTTTTGGGGGCTTTTATCGTATGAATATGAGCTCCTTCCGTCAGAAGAGATAACGGTTTTGCTTGTGTTTGTCTCATTTTATATATAAATTCATCCAGATCCTTAAAAGAACTTATCATTAAAAGCCCTTTCAGCTCCCCATATACGGGATGTTCAACAATAACATCTATTATTTCTCCTCCAAATTTCAGTATAGTACTGAGTTCCTCCCTTATTTCATCACTAGTATGTTTACAAACTATTTTAGTCATATAATCCTTCTCTGTTATGGTACTTGTATGAATATATCCTTGTGGCGTTGCTAATATTTCTTCACCTTTTGCCCTCAATAAAGCTATATCAGTAACAATTATCTGCCTGCTTACTCCCATCTTTTCAGCCAATTCACTCCCTGTTATTGGAGACATTCGTCTTTTTAATAGTTTAAGTATCTCTTCTCTTCTAACAACAGAATCCAATTTATCACCTCCACCTATTTAAAAAACGATCTACTTCCTATTTCTCCTTCTATTAATTTTATTGAAATCCTTTTTTATATTAACTGGTAAGAAAAAACATAGTTGGACATACTATAATTGTTAAAATATACTTAAAAGGAGATTATTATAATTGAAAGCAATATATAGAATATTTCTTGTGGCTTTATTAATAACAGTTTTCATATTTATATTTATATTTTTTTTTATAAAGCTTCCCCATGTGCAAATATATACTGCTTCAAACGTGTATGACACAAAAGGACAGCTTATTGAAAGATTATATGTTGAAAATCGGACACAAATCTCATTACAAAAAACACCGATTTATTTACAGCAGGCTTTTATAGCTATAGAAGACAGCAGATTCTATAAACATTTCGGTATTGACCCAATCGGTATTTTAAGAGCAGCATTAATAAATTTAAAAAATGGTCGTATAGTCGAAGGCGGCAGCACAATTACTCAACAACTAGCAAAAAACCTTTATTTAACCCATGAACGCACCTTTAGCAGAAAAATATATGAAGCATTATTAACATTAAAGCTTGAACTATTATACAGTAAACAAGAAATACTTGAAATGTATTTAAACAATATTTATTTTGGCCATGGCACATATGGCATAGAAACAGCCTCAAAAAAATATTTTGGTAAATCAGCACAAGATTTAAATTTGGCAGAAAGTGCCCTTCTTGCCGGTTTACCAAGAAGCCCTGAATATTACTCACCTTTTAGAAATTACGAAGCTGCAAAAAAAAGGCAGGAACTTGTTTTAGACTCTATGGTAAGAGCGGGATTTATAAATTCAGAAGAATGTAAAGAAGCCAAAAAAACACCAATACTATTAGCTGAAGCCAACAACAAAAAAAATGCGCCTTATTTTGTACAATATATTTTAAACGAAATAAATAGAATTGAGCCTGAAATAGCAGCAGATCTATACCGAGGCGGATATGACATTTATACAACATTAGATTTGGAACTTCAACATTTGGCTGAAAAGGCTTTTCAAAAAGGAATACAAATTGAACAAACTCCTTTAAATGGAGTTAAACAACCTCAAGGAGCTTTAGTGGCTATTAATCCTAAAAACGGTCATATACTTGCAATGATCGGAGGCAGAGACTATAGTAATACACAGTTTAATAGGGCTTTGGCTAAGCGCCAACCGGGGTCTGCCTTCAAGCCTTTTCTTTATCTTTCTCTCCTTGAAAAAGGATATAGAACAATAGATCAAATGATTTGTGAACCTGTAGAATTCCCTATGGAAAACGATAAAAAGTATATACCGACAGATTACGACGGAGGCTACCATTTTTGCCCTATAGATATAAGAGAAGCCCTTGTTATTTCCGATAATGTCGTTTCAGTTCGATGGCTAAACCATATAGGCGTAAATTCATTAATTAGCACAGCAAGAAAGATGGGTATACAGAGTCCCTTATCAGAGAATCTGTCTATAGCTCTAGGTTCTTCAGAAGTAACACCTTTGGAAATATGTGCCGCATATGCACCTTTTGCAAACGGAGGTTATAAAATTAAGCCTATTGCTTTAATCCGAATAAAAAGCAAAAAAGGGGATATTATATTTGATGAGAATTTTGGAAAGATAAAGGTAATAGATGAAAAGAAGGCATATATTATTACCCATATATTAAAAGATGTACTTAAACCGGGCGGTACAGGCAGTCATCTAAGAATTAACGGATCAGCAGCCGGTAAAACAGGAACCAGCCAGGGGAATAAAGATGCATGGTTTGTCGGTTACACACCTGATATAGTTGTCAGTGTATATGTAGGCAATGATGATCCTAAAAACTCTCTATGGAATACAGGTGGATGGATCGCAGGCCCCATTTGGGCTGATTTTATTAATGAAAGCTTCACAAAATTTGGCTCAAAAGACTTTGAAGTTCCTAAAGGTGTTAATTTTGTCGAAATCTGCACAGAAACAGGATTACTTGCAAATGATACATGTCAGGCTAAAAGAGAAGTGTTTATTGAAGGTACAGAACCGAAACAAATATGCAGTATAGATCATTATTTAATGCCTGAAGAGGCTAAAGAAAAAGAAATGAGCAGGGGTCATTTTTCCTGCTCATCTAAGATTTTATCTTTGCCTTTCTCTCTTTCTTTAAATAAGTCTTCTGTAACCTTTTGTTCACAATAGGGACAAATCCATTCTTCTAATGTAGCTGCAGAATAGGATTTTTTGTTACAGTAAGGGCAGATAGTATAAGGCAACTCTGCATACCTCCCATGAGTCTAAATACCATTCTATCCTCTTCGCTCCACTTGTAAATCTTCTTCAATAATATAATTACATATTTCTTCTTGAAATCCTTTAAGAAATAAAAATATATTAAAAATATATGAGGTGAAGATATACGATGACAACTCCCCTTAAAGTATTTATATACAGTTCTATTTCCGGAGGAGCGATTATATTAGGCAGTTTTTTGGGTACCAAAAAAATCCCTGACAAAATACTTGCTTTTGTTCTAGCCTTTGGTTCGGGTGTTCTGCTGGCTGTATTATCGTTCACATTGATGCATCAAGCATATAATTTTTCAGGTCCAATAGTAACTTCAATTGCATTTATTGCCGGCGGTTTGTTTTTTTATAAATTAGTAACCTACTTGGAAAAACATTTAACTGAGGGTGTAGGATTTATTATAGGAACTGCCCTCGACGACCTGCCGGAAACTCTTAGCATGGGCATCGGGTTTGCATCAGGTGAAAATTTAGGCATTGTTCTTGCACTATCTATCTTCCTTCACAACCTGCCAGAAGGGATATCTTCAACTAGTGAATTAATTGATGAGGGCGGTTTCTCTAATAAAAAAGCCATGGTTTTATCTATACTGTTAGGGATACTTTCCCCCTTTACTGCTTTTGTTGGCTATTATTTTTTACGTAACATCCCTAAAATATGGTTAGGTATAATTATGTCTTTTTCCGGTGGTGCCGTTCTTTTTATGACAGGAACCGATATGATACCAAAGGCTTATCATCTAGGCGGTCGGGCTGAAAATCTCGGTATCCTTTTTGGTTTTTTAGCTGCTTTTTTGTTAGCTAAACTTTATAAGCTAAACTAGTAACCATCATTTACAATATTTATTATTTCTATACGGTTAAGTGCATTTTCCACAAGTTTTTCATAATCCAAATTTTTTTCTGCTAACTTAACTTCATCTAAACTTGGTCTGGTTTTAGGATGTTTAGGCACAAAAACAGTACAACAATCTTCGTAAGGTCTTGTCGATATATTATATGTTCCAATTTTATTTGATATGTCGATTATTTCCTCCTTATCGAACGTTATTAATGGTCTGATAATAGGTAAACTTGTAGC
>DUOC01000173.1 GCA_012839065.1 Thermoanaerobacterales bacterium
GCGGACTCGACTATTTTGAAACAATGCCGGAAGATGTGGTAATATTAGACATTGAAGGGAACATAGTCTGTGGGAACAGAAAACCCTCTAGTGAATATGAGATGCACCGAATATTTTATCAGCAAAGAGAAGACGTAAATGCCGTTGTTCATACCCATTCAACCTATGCCACTGTAATAGCATGTATGAACTGGTCTATTCCCCCGATCCATTACTTGATAGGTTTTGCGGGTAAAAACGTAAGATGTGCGGAATATGCTCCCTTTGGAACACAAGAACTTGCGGAAAGGTCATTAGAAGCCATGGGAGGTAGAAATGCGGTACTTTTAGCAAATCATGGTCTTCTTGCCGTAGGGAAGAACATTGGCGATGCTTTTAATACGGCTGAAACAGTTGAATTTTGCGCAGAATTGTATTACAAAGCCAAATGTCTTGGGGAACCAACTATACTTAATAAAAAGCAAATGGAGGTAGTAATTGAGAAGTTTAAGACATATGGACAGCAGAAATAATATAAGAATGTCATTAATAGGAAGGAGACAGACAGAATGACCAGAGTGCTTGTTACAGGGGGAGCAGGCTACATAGGAAGCCATGTAGTAAAAGCCCTTGGAGAAAGAGGATATGATACGATTATATATGATAATCTTTCTACAGGTTATGAAGACTCTATACTGTATGGAAAACTCATACAGGGTGATATATTAGATTTCGATGTACTAAAACAAACTTTAAAGGAGTACAAGCCAGATGCTGTTATGCATTTTGCAGCCCATATATCAGTTCCCGAATCAGTAGAAAACCCGCTCAAATATTACATTAATAATATAAGCGGCTCATTAAATCTGATAAAAGCATTAAGAGAATGTGGTATAAACTATATGATATTTTCATCTTCGGCAGCCGTATATGGTATCCCAAACGAAGTTCCTATAACAGAAGACGCGCCTATAAATCCCATAAATCCTTACGGCACAAGCAAAGCCGTAGTCGAAAGGGTTCTAAGAGATGTATCAGATTGCTCAAATTTTAATCATGTTTCACTCCGGTATTTCAATGCTGCTGGTGCAGATACTGAAGGGAAACTCGGAGAAAGGAAAAAAGAAGCATCACATCTCATTACAATGTGTGTGCGCACTGCTCTGGGCACCAGACCATATTTGAATATATACGGCACCGATTATGATACTCCTGATGGGACTTGTATACGAGATTATGTACATGTAGAAGACTTAGCAGAAGCACATATACTCGCATTAGAACATCTCTTAAACGGGGGGGAAAGTCAAAGTTTTAACTGTGGCTGCAGTAGAGGTTATTCCGTACTGGAAGTTGTCAGAACTGCAAAGAAGGTTACAGGTGTAGATTTCCCCGTGAAATACGCAAAAAGGAGACCCGGAGATCCCCCGGTACTGGTTTCAGATTCATCCAAAATAAGGAAGGTACTTGGCTGGAAACCGAAATATGATAATATAGAACATATAATAAGGACAGCATGGGAATGGGAGAAGAAGTTGTAAAACTTTTACATATATGATACAATTATGGAGACAATGTAAGATTGAATACAAAATCTAGGAAATTAAGTTGGAGGTTTTGAAAATGGTGAAAAGGCACATTTTATCAATAAAAATTATTATGTGTATCTTAATACTGATTTTGTCCGTAAGCTGTACTGCAAAAAATCAATCCTCTAATAAAACAACAAAGCAGTCAAACAACTATGAAGATAAAGAGATATCAGACACAAACAAAGACTGGTCTCTTGAAACAATTGAGAATATAGTATTAAATTCAGAAGAAATATATGAAATTAAGCCCTCACCGAACAAAAAAATGATAGCCTATATAAAGGGAGATCCTGATAAATGCTCAGGACATATGTTTATATGGAAAGTAGGAGAATCTAAACCTATAGAAACGGAAGATATAGAAGATAGAATCTGTGAACTGTTTTGGTCGCCTAATTCTGAATATATTTTCATGGATATCGGCACATCTGTAGTACGCCACGGCATAATCTTCTCGGTTAAAGACATGTGTCAGGCTTATAGTATCGGTTATGTAGGAAATTCTCAATGGTCCCCTGACTCAACTTGGGTAGCATTAGGAACTGTTAACGATGTAAAACCGGTTGTAGATGTAGAACCTGAAGGAAGCATAGACCTAACTCTTATTAATGTAAAGACAGGCGATACAAAAGTTATCGCAAAGGGCACATCAGAACTCTACTATCTCCCTGAAGAATGGAGAAGTGATGGGACTCTGGTATATATAAAAACATACTTTATAGCGCCTAATAAAGAAGAAATAATGGAATATGTTTTAGAATAAAAACAAAGATTTTTAACAGTCAAGAGTAATATCCTTTTCCTGAAATCATCATAAAGCCCCTGGGCAGACCCCTGTTTTAAACCCACCTTCTGAAATTGGGACGTTTCCTACAAATTGGGGAAGGTTCCAAATTATTCACCTCAAATTGAGCGAATTTACGGACGATTCCGAATCATTTATAGCAATATTATTTAAAATATTATACAGTTTCTGGCAATCTGTAAGGACTGTTTATGCCATCTACATTGTATGTGGTCTATCAATAGTCTATGAGCAGCACTGTTTGTAATATTTGTATATTTAATATGAATAATTTATGAATAAATTGGAATCGTCCCCAAATTATCAAACTGTCATGTTTTGTGTATGAATTAAAAAGAAGAAGGAATATATAATTTTATAACGAAATGTATAATATCTAGAAACACTTACCAGAACCTGCAAAGTCTCTATAAAAGCTTCAATGAGATTACAAAAAAAATAGGACCCAACTTGCTTGAGACTCCAACAGGTGTATTCATATAAAAACTAAATGAAAAGGTGGATTACTAATGGGAAGAAAACAAACGCTTCAAAAGCAGCGCGAAACTGAAATTACAGTGGATAAAAACCTAAAGGAAAGGGGGATACTTTACCTAGTTGTTTTCTTCGGGCTATGCGTATTAATGTTTTATCCCCCATATTTCAGAGGTTTATTTTTTGATAAAGAACTGCTCCCAACACATATGTTTACATTTGTTCTTTTTGCCCTTTGGTGGATATATAAATTGTCTGAAGAGAAAGACATACGGTTCTTAAGCTCGCCGTTGGACTATGCTGCATTAGCACTTGTAGGAGCATATTTGATTTCACTATTCTCTGCAGTAAATATTCGTCTGGCAGTAGGAGAACTTTTGAAAAACATAAATTACTTTATGGCATTCTGGCTCACAGGTGAAGTATTAAAGAGGCATAAAAATGCTAAAGTATTCTTAAACATTCTCCTTGCAAGTATTATAGGAGCAGCAATACTGGGTATAGGAGCATTAGCAGGCACTTTTTCATATCCGGGTGCAGTTATGGGTGGCAGGATAAGCTCATCTGTTCAATACCCCAATACCCTTGCAGCATTACTTACATCGGCATATTTTATATCTGTAACACTTTTCTTAAACAGTGATAAGAAATGGGAGAAATATCTTTACTCTATATCGAGTTTTATATTGTTCTTTACATTTATATTTACATATTCACGAGGAGCATGGCTGCTTTTTCCAATTGTAGCTTTGATTTACCTTGTAGGCACTGTTAAGGAGAACAGGTTCAAAGCCGTTGAAAACTTCATAGTTGTTTTTATCCCAACCCTTATATGTATACCGGGCTTTTCCGGTTCCAGCGGGGCAAAGACATGGCTTTGGTTTGCTGTAGGCTGTGCTCTTACTGCACTTTTGTACTTTCTTTCTTCATTTGTAGAACGAATCAGCTCCAAAGTGAAACTTGCTTTTGCAGGTGTATTAGTTGTTGTAATCATTGCTGGGATTATAATAGGTGTAACAGCAACAAAACCTATAATATTAGAGCATACAGCGGCAGAGGATGCAAGCTGGAAATCTGTATCTAGAGAAATACAGGATGTAAAACCCGATACAGAATATATCTTGAAAATGGATATCGTGTCAAAAAATCCAGATGAACAACCCTATTCTTGGCGTGTTGCAATAAACAGCAGAGACGAAGAAGGGAGATCTGTTTCCATATTTAGTGAAACAGGGACAGATACTGCTGAAACTAAGGAACTGATTTTTAAAACCAGATTAGATACTAAAGATCTGATCATACATTTCCAGAATTATCATCCCGGTACATATGTAAAATTTGACACTATAGAACTTATGGAAAAGGGAGCCGGTACAGAACCATTAAAAATCCGAACAGCTTATAAATATATCCCTGAAAACCTTGCCAAACGTATTACATCAATAAGTTTAGAAGAAACTAGTGCATCAGGCAGGTTTACATTTTATAAAGACGCATTTAAGATAATAAAAGACTATCCCATTATAGGGGCAGGTGGCGGAGGCTGGGCGTCATTATACTTTGGCTACCAGTCACACCTATACTGGTCAAATCAAGTGCATAACTATTTTATGCAAGTGTGGATAGAGACAGGGACATTGGGGCTTCTAGCAGTTATTTCACTATGGATCATGTTTTTTATTACAGTGTTCAAGCTGTTAAGATCTGAACAATCACCAAAAGAAAAACAGGAGATTTGGGGTATATGTATTGCAGCTGTAGCCTTGGGATCCCATAGTATTATTGATTTCAACCTGTCATTAGGTGCAGTTGCACTTTTCCAGTGGTTCCTCTTCGGGCTTATCAAAGGAAAAGCAGACGAGAGGTTTAGCGAGAAAACAGTAATCGATAAAAATAAATCCCTTGCAGCCTATTACGCAGGTTCTTTAATACCTTGTATCTTATTGTTTGCTTTGTCATTAAGCCTTTTAGCAGGATATAATTATGGTCAGACAGGAGTGCGGCATGTAAGGGAAGGTAATGTTCTTGAAGCGGCAAACGCCTTCTATAAAGCATCTAAGTTTGACCCATTTTCTTCTTCTTACAGAGCCGATAGGGGGCAGCTTTTAAGTGCTATCGGCAGAAACAGTGGATCAGAAGACATATTAGAAGAAGCTGAAGACCAGCTCAAAAAGGCTGTTAGCTTGGATAGATTTAACCCTAAGATGCATACTTATTTAGGGGCGTTTTATCTGCTTAACGGTAATCTCGAAGAAGGATTTACCTGTTTAGAGAAGGCAGTAGAACTCCATCCCTATAACCCTACATATTATGAGTACTTAACAAATGGTTATATAGGCGCAGCTCAAGAATATATTAAAATGAGGAACCCGGAAGAGGCCGAACTATTTTTAGATAAAGCATTGGCACTGATAGACAAAATAAAAGAACTTAATAGACAGTCTAAACAAAAAATGGAGACAACCCCCAAATTAATCATGAACCTAGAAAAAGTTGCCTATATGAAAAACAATATAGATCGCCGAAGCTCGTACGCTGATATTGACTTCATGACCTTTGCCTTAGCATCGATGATAGATACAACAGAAGACAATATACCTGATCTTTGGCAAAAAGTAAATACGTCAAAAAGCTATCTTTCATCGGAGATTATTTCCCGGGAAACCGGAAATTACCTTCATATAGAAAACAAAGGAGAGGGTCTGGGATATCTTTATTCTAAGGATTTTACGCTTAATCCGAACCAAGAATATGAACTTTCTATGAAGGTAAGGGGTAATATACAGCCCGGAAAATTCAGGGTATTAGTTATAAGCAGAAAAGGTGAATATACTCAATTTTCGGTTGCCCCAGAAGAGATTAATGAGGATTGGCAGGAATTCGAATTCACCTTTACTACTACTGATGATATTGAGCCCGGAGTGCAATTCTTAAGGATAGACCACTTAGGAGATGATGAAGGCTATATCGAGATAAGAGATCTCTACCTGTGGGAGGATTAGAAAAGCCTTTCCCACACTACGCAAGAATCAAATATAAGTTTCGTGGCGAACAAATCAGGAGGCAGATGCTCTGCCTCCTGATTTGTTTAGATCTTATAAGGTTTCAAACAGCCTAGTTAATAGTGCAGTACGCTGCGGGATGAAATCCAAACAAACAAATTCATCGACAGAATGTCCCCCATCACCAACTGCCCCCAATCCGTCTAATGTGGGAATCCCAAGAGCAGCGGTAAGGTTGCCGTCACTAGCACCGCCGGCTTTGGCTTCGGTTAACTCAAAGCCCAGCTCATCGGCACAAAGTTTTTGAGCGTGTTCAAACAGCCTTACAATCCCTTCAGTACGTTCCATGGGAGGTCTGTTTATCCCACCTTCTACACAAATTGTAGTTCCTTTTAAAACCGGTTTCAGGTTCATTATTAGGTGCAGCAAACGATCTGCTTCTTCTTTGGTCCAAATCCTAAGGTCGACCTCAGCCTGTGCTTCTGCAGCTATAACATTTGAACGTGTCCCACCATTTATAACGCCCACATTAACGGTTGTTCCGCTGCCAAAATCTGTTAACTTATGCAGCCCTATTATTTGATGTGCCAACTCTTCTATGGCACTGATGCCTTTATCAGGATCAGACCCGGCGTGGGAAGCACGACCTTTTATTCTTACAATAAAAGTGCCTACACCTTTTCTCATGGTTTTTATTGAACCATGAGGCGGTTCAGCGGGTTCAAGCACCAAAACACATTTAGACTTTTTGGAAAGTTCTTCTATAATTGGTCTTGAAGTATGGCTTCCTATCTCTTCATCTCCATTAAAAACAAATGTAATCGGATTTTTACATATACCTCTTTTTTGAACAGCTTCAAGTGCAAATAAAGCTTGAGTTATCCCTGTCTTCATGTCTTCTACACCGGGTCCGTACGCCTTCCCGTCTTTTACGATAAATGGTCTCTTTTTGATTTCACCTGAGGGCCATACAGTATCCATGTGACACAAAACCAGTATTGGATTTTCTCCTTTTCCCCATCGGGCTACCAAATTATTCCCAAAGTCATAATTCTCCATTACTTCTACTTGACAACCAAGCTCGATACAATTTTCCGCTAAAAAGTCACACAGTCTGTCAACATAAGCTTTTTCTAAACTTGGGGATTCAAACTCTACAATTTTTTGTAGAAACGATACAATTTCATCCATATTATTTCTAAACTCGGTAATAAGCTCATTCAAAATATACGCCTCCCTTTTTCATTTAGAGATTTAAAATTGTCAAGTACTTTATATTTCGCTGTAATTTGCTAGTTTAAATATATATATTTACTGTAACTATAAGCTATTCCTTCAACGTTCTTCTTCTGTTTCCTTTTTCTTTTAAAACTAAAAGTCTTTCTTAATGGAAAGAGCCTGTCACATCTGATATAATTATGTAAGAAGTTTTGATATATATTGGAAAAAGGAGAGAAGCTATATGAAATATAATTTTGATGAGATTATAGACCGCAGTAATAACTATTCTTCTAAATGGGATAACTTGGAGCTTATGTTTGGCAGGGATGACCTGCTTTCTATGTGGGTAGCCGATATGGATTTTTTGTGTGCTAATCCTGTTACAGATGCTGTAGTTGAAAGGGCAAAACAAGGTATATATGGTTATACTTCCAGGCCCTCATCATACTTCGAATCTGTTGTTCAATGGATGAAAAAGCGCCACAATTGGGATGTGAAAACTGAGTGGATGTTATTCAGTCCGGGAGTTGTACCTGCACTAAGTTTTATGGTCAATACCTTTACTCATCCCGGAGATAAAGTAATAGTCCAGCCTCCGGTATATTATCCTTTTTTCAGCGTGATAAAAGATAACGGTCGACAAATAGTTAACAATCCTTTGATATATAAAGATGGCAGATATTATATGGATTTCGATGATCTGGAAAGCAAAGCTCAGGATCCTCAAGTAAAACTATTGATTTTATGCAGCCCTCATAATCCTGTAGGACGGGTATGGACCAAAAAAGAGCTTATTCGGTTGGGTGAAATATGTATAAAAAATAATATTTTAGTAATTTCCGATGAAATCCATTGTGATATACTTTATCCGGGAATCACTCATACCCCATTCGCATCTGTTTCTGAAGAGTTTGCATTAAGTTCTCTTACTTGTACTGCCCCCAGTAAGACTTTTAACCTGGCAGGGCTTCAAACTTCTACCATAATTATACCTAACAAGATTTATTATAATGAATACAAGAACTTTTTGGAACGGGTTCATTTGACTCAAAACAATGCTTTTGGGCTGGTGGCTTTACAAGCTGCATACAGACACGGTGAAGAATGGCTGGATCAGCTTTTGGCATACCTAGATGAAAATCTAAGAACACTTATAGAGAGTATCGATAGGGAGATACCTCAAATAAAAGTAGTCAGACCGGAAGGCACTTATTTAGTTTGGCTTGACTGTAGAGGGCTTGGGCTTGATACAGAACAGCTCAATGATCTTATGATAAACAAGGCAAGGGTTGCTTTTGATGATGGTATTTGGTTTGGCATAGGTGGAGAGGGGTTCCAGAGGATCAATATTGCATGTCCAAGGGCTTATATACATGAAGCAGTAAAGCGGATTAAAAAGGCGGTTTCCGATATATAATTTCCAAAATATGAAAGGTTGATAAACTTTGGGGCTAACACGTGAAGCGGCTAAGGCTGTGTCAATAGTAATGGTAATTACAATCGCAAGTAAAGTAATGGGGTTTGCCAGAGATATGGCTGTAGGCGCTGTATATGGTGCAACTTCGATAACTGATGCTTATCTGGTATCCTTATCTATCCCTTCTATAGTATTTGGGAGTGCATTTGCTGCATTGAGTACCACATTTATACCTATGTTTGTAGAACTGACTGTCCAAAAAGGAAAGGATGAAGCTTACAAGTTTACAAATAATCTAATAAATATTCTATTTGTTTTTATGATAGTGATTGTATTATTAGGGATATTATTTGCCCCCCAGTTAGTTCGGATAGTGGCTTTTGGGTTTGAAGGAGAAGTCTATAATCTGGCTGTTGAACTCACAAGACTTGCTTTCCCTATGATTATTTTTATTGCTTTAGCATATATATTTACAGGCATACTTCACGCCCAGAATGAATTTACTATCCCTGCAGCCATAGGATTTCCCTACAATGCTTCTATACTCATTTTTTTATTTTTTTTATCTCAAAAATTTACTATACATGGGCTTGTAATCGCCACAGTTATCGGAGCATTTTTGCAAGCAGCGATCCAATACCCTTCAGTAAAAAGAAATGGATTTAAATATAAATTTATATTTGACTTAAAGGATGAGACGATTATTAAATTAGGCATGCTGGTAATTCCCGTAATACTGGGCATGTCTGTCCAACAGCTAAATTCACTTGTTGATAAGATGCTTGCTTCCGGGCTTGCAGAAGGCAGCATATCGGCATTAAACTTTGCCAATCGCTTAAATGGCTTTGTATATGGTGTTTTTACCCACAATACAGCAGTTGTTTTGTATCCTATTCTATCAAAGTTTGCAGTAGAAGATCGGTTGGATGCACTAAAAGAAGCTATAATCAAAACGACCAATGTAGTGCTGCTTATTGTCATACCCATTACAGTGGGGAGTATAGTGCTGCGAGAACCTATTGTTAGAGTCCTTTTTGAATGGGGTCAGTTTGATGAAAGGGCTGTTCAAATGACTGCTTCTGCACTTCTTTATTATTCCATTGGGATGGTAGCTTTTGGTTTAAGGGATCTTTATAACAGGATATTTTATTCTATTCAGGATACAAAAACACCGATGTTAAATGGTATTTATGCCGTTATCATAAATATCGTTTTAAATTTAATACTTGTAAGATTTATGGCACATAACGGGCTTGCCCTGGCAACATCAATTTCCGGAATAATAACAACATTATTTATTATTAATAAGCTTAGAAAGCAGATTAAAGGCATAAACTTCAGGCTGGTTGCAGAAACTTTTGTAAAGATTTCTGTAGCCTCAGCAATTATGGGTATTTTTGTATATTTTATGAATCATTATATCAATTTAAAGATTGTAACCGGGTTCCTGCCGTACCAAATATTAAGCCTTGTGTTGTGTATTTTAGGGGGATTTATAGTATATATGGCCCTGATTTATCTTTTCAAGATCCGTGAGTTTCAGATTATCATGAATAACCTGCCCGCTAAAATCCTGACCAGATTAAGGTTAGGCAGATAGAACAGAGTAAATGATAACACAGGGACGCTGATAGGTAGCGATAAATAATGCAGACTTGATTAACGCAATTATAGTCATCTTTTGCTATTTACATATTTATTAGAACTTGATACGATTATAAAAACACTTTCTGCAAATAAGGGGGGTTCATATGGGTTCTATCAGCGGACGTATAGGCGGTATTATTGGCGGATATAGTGTTGAGTGTGATGTTAGAGATAATGGTATTTTCGGAAGATTGGGCGGTGCTTTAGTAGGTGCAAATATTGATTTGAACATAACTCCCGATGGGAATTACATAGAAGGGCGTATAGGTGGTTCTATTATAGGTAAGGATTTCAAGATGCAAATAGATGAAGGATCAGTTCGAGGCCGATTAGGCGGTGATGTGATAGGAAACGATATAGTGTTATCGGGAAATGATTATATAACAGGCAGGTGTGGAGGCCGTATTGATGGGTTTGATATTGCCCTTCATTTTGATGCTGGTACTGGAAAACTCACAGGCAGACTCGGCGGCGGTTTGATTGGTATGGACGTGAATTATGAAATTGTTGATACACCTCCTATACATGGTGCTATTGTTGCTGCTATTACCTATTATTTCTACAGGGAAAATCAAAGAAGAGGTAGCAGTGGTAACAGGAGCAACTAATATATTTAATTGGGAACCTATGATAGAAGCAGGGCTTCAAGTCCGAGAAGACTTTGTAGGCACGATTATCGGCAGGAGGGAAGAAAAGCAAGGGTGATGATTACTGCTTACCCCCTTGCTTTCTATCAATTTTTTGGATTTACATTAACCAATATTTTTTAAAGTTATCCCCGGGGCATAAAGTTGAAGCGCCTCTCACTTCCCTATGAAGCAGAATATTCTCCCTTGGAATATAGTATTTAGCTGAAAGACCCTCAATAAGCCCTATTAGTGAATTTATTTGCTCAGAAGAAGGCTCCATATGACCCTTTTCTCCATCAGGGTTATCAGGCGGATGAAAGTTGCCTGTAAGAGATATTCCTATAGAATCAAAATTCATTCCCTGACTTCGACAATGAGCACCGATGACAAAATCAGGCCTTCCATTTTCTATTTTACCATTTTTCCTTATAAGATAGTGATATCCTACACTGACCATGACGCCGGATCTCGTTTTATTGAACCCTTTTTGTATCAGATCATTTACAAGGGGCTGAGGCGAAGTTACTATTACCCCCCAACCAAGGGAACTATGGTACCTGTCAATATTGAGTATTGGTACATCTCTGCTCCCAGTGTGGTGGATTACAATATATCTTGGATATAGTCTCTTTTTATCCAAATCTATTCCTCCTTCTTGCATATTGATTTATATATCATTCACATATTATTTACTAAAGTCCTGGCTCAGCACTTTAGACAGCTCGTTTATCGAATCTGTAAGTTTATCCAGTTTGCTTTCTACCCTTACCAGAAGGTAGATGGAAACAACTATGGGAAACCCCAAATTCGCTATAGGGGTAAACAGCTCTTCCATGCTGATAACCTCCTTTCCTAAATCATGAATATTGTATTTAAAAAGGGCGGATCACTCCGCCCCCTTGCCTAACTAGAACAATTCTATTACATCTTTTGTTATAACTTTTGCAGAATCAACTTCTTTAAAATCCCCGCCTGAAGTGGTAAATATATTTACTGCAATTATATCTTCCATTACATTTCTAACTTCATCAGCAGAGAGATTACTTCTCGGATTGTCAAGAGTCATTTTGGAATTTTTGCCTTCTGCATTTCTAAAATTCAGTTCAAGTGTGGTCATCAACTGCACTCACCTCCTTTCCAAATAGTCAAAGCTCGACCTCGGGATCAGATCAGATAACTTCAGTTAGCTCAACTTCGTCGATCCTGCGGATTGCTGCTATTTCGTAAACCTGAAGTCCTGCTAAGTTTTGTGCTGTATTATAGACATTTTCGTTAAGAGCATCAGATTTCAATCCACTAAAAGTCTTGCTTCTGATAATAGGCTTTCCATCATCATTTAAGCCTACTTGGAACCTCATTTGCAGCTTAGAGTTTAAAGGTGTTACATTAACTGCCATTTTTCTACCTCCTCTCACTTATATTATTGAGGATGTCCGGACTCCTGCCTTTCGGTTATTATTCTACTTTAGTTCTTCAAAAAACAAAAAAGCCCACTATCAAATAGTGAGCCAGAAATTAGAACCCAAAAAAGCAAATTGCTGCTCACAAGGATTAAAAATCGACTTAGTTTTAGAAACTGAGTATACTCAGTTTTAGAAACTGAGAAAGTTTCAGTTTGATTTTATGGGGCATTTTTTCCATACAAACCAATAATTCAGGGAAATTATAGTAAGTCATAACAAAATTTACTTGATTAAATGATATTATTACCATAAATTAGCAACGTCAAAAGAAATGCGGTTTGATTTTTTGTATCATTATTGTATTATTAAAAACAAGAATAACTTCATATATCAGCATGCCATTTTGATATTAAAGTGCAGTATAGACTCACAGAAAAGATAGGGGTTTTTAAAAGGAGGGATTTATATTGATACACGTACCGATAATTTTTGAAGATAACCATTTGCTTGTAGTCGAAAAACCGCCTAATATTTTATCCCAAAAAGACAGAACCAATGACATAGATATGTTAACTCTATTAAAGGAAAGGCTAAAAATAAGGGACGACAAACCCGGCAATGTCTTTTTAGGGCTTGTTCACCGATTAGATAGGCCGGTAGGGGGAGTAATGGTTTTTGCTAAAACCTCAAAGTGTGCAGCGAGACTATCTAATCAAATCAGAAAGAGGGTGTTTACAAAAACCTATTTGACTGTAATCCATGGGAGCCCTTCAAAGAAGAAGGATACATTGGTCAATTATTTACTGAAAAATCATGAAACGAACACAGTATGCGCTGTTAACAATGGGGTTAAAGGTGCGAAAAAAGCAGTGATGGATTATGAGATTATAGATGAGGCAGGGAATCTTAGCCTTTTAAAAGTAAACTTATACACCGGAAGGCCCCATCAAATTCGCGTCCAATTATCAGCGATAGGCCATCCCTTATACGGTGATCAGCGCTATGGGTCTAACATTAACAAGAAAGGGCAGCAAATTGCCCTTTGGTCGCACAATATTACTTGTGAGCATCCTACTTTTAAAAAGAAGATTTCCTTTACAAGTTTTCCGGCAAATGAGAAACCGTGGAATAGCTTTGATCTGGCAATGTTGGATAAAAATTTTACTGAATTAGGCGATGAGTGGAGTTTAGAGCAAAGAAACGCTTTAGCAGCACTAACATTAACCGGGGATGT
The DNA here is from genome assembly GCA_012839065.1 of Thermoanaerobacterales bacterium. Classification (GTDB taxonomy): domain Bacteria; phylum Bacillota; class Thermosediminibacteria; order Koleobacterales; family Koleobacteraceae; genus DUOC01. The sequence goes on from DUOC01000173.1 coordinate 13,404, forward strand.
ATAATACTATAAAAATACTACAAATCTCCTTCTTGTTTTGTCTTTTCCGGGTTACTTACGAAAGATGACAAGATAAAACCTGCAGCAAATATGCCTGCACTGCCGAAAAAGGGTGCAGATGCGCCGAAATTGTCACCTAAGAAGCCCCCTAATATTGGGCCGAATACCAGACCTATAGCCATTACCCCATTTAGAATTCCAAATGTTCTGCCTTGGTTTTTAGGGTCGCTGCAGTTAGCGATCAGTACATTACCTGATACAGTAACACTGGAGTTAACGAAACCAAATATGAAACGAACAAATCCAAGCATTGCAATGGAAGTGCTTAAGCCTTGTAATGCAGTAAAAATTGCACACAAAAATAATGACCATTTAAATATTAAATTGGTAGGCTTTTTTAGGTGCGTAATAAGCGGTGCACCTAAAGCAGTAGATATACCCATAATAGACAATATTATCCCTGTATAAAGCTCAACATTATTCGGCTCCAGCTCGCCAATAAATAAAGCAAGTGTAGGATAAACAGTTTGAAGGGCTGCTTGTATTAAAAGCCAAACTATAAGCAGTTTGACCAGCTCCCGGTTCTTAAAGGCTTCGGACATATCCTTTAATAAAGATGTCTTTTGCTTATTGGATACTTGTTCATCGATATGAGTGATGTATGGCAATAGTGCAGCAATAATCAACAATACACCCGTAAGAATCATGCTACCGCGGATTCCAAATGATTTAGCAGAAATGCCCCCAACTAATGGCCCCATAATAGTCCCTGTAGCTGAAGCAACTTGGATGATAGCCATACTGTAATTCAAGTTATCCGGTCTGCTTTGGGCTGCTACTAGTGTAATCGCAGCCGGTGTATAACCGGAAAGCAGACCATTTATACCGCGAAGAGCAAAGAGCTGGAGATGGTTTTGAACACGTGACATAAGCATATAAGTTATACCCATTCCAATACCGGCTCGGGCCAACATCGGCTTCTTCCCTCGCCGGTCAGACAATGAGCCCCAGATTGGAGACATGATTCCGGATGTAAGAGAGTTAATCGAGAAAATGAGTCCGGACCAAAGCGAGATATTTGTTGTAAGCCCAAGTTCCATTACAAAGATGGAAAGGAACGGGGTTATAGTAGAAAATCCTATTTGTGCTATAAAAACTCCTAATGAAATTATATATAGATTTCGTTTCCAACGAGGTATATATGGCAAAGAGAACCGCATTTTATTAGAACCTCCTGAAACCAAGAGATACTTTCAGACATTTATTGAAATTATTCTTAAATAAGATTCTATATGCTTATACTAAATCCTTCTTCAAAAGCAAGATATATTTTTCAATTAGATTTTTAGTTTATTAAAGACTGACTTTAGTATTCGGATAGGTTACAATAAATATAAATCTAAATACAGAAATACTCTGTTTCAGGGGGGAAGTAATATGATGATAAAGGGTGTAGGTGTAGATATAATAGAAATAGAAAGGATAAGGAAAGCAGTCAACAGAAGAAAAAGTTTTGTTGAAAGGTTTTTTAACCAAGGTGAAATCTCAAGAGGGGTTGAGAATAAAGCCTATTATCAAGAAATAGCATCAAAATTTGCAGCGAAAGAAGCTGTTGCAAAAGCAATGGGCACAGGTTTCCGCGGGTTTAGCTGGAAAGATATCCATATCATTAATGATCATCTCGGTAAACCGATGGTCAAGCTTGAAGGTGCTGCTGACGAAATTTCTGCAGATCTCGGCATAAATAGTTTTCTGCTGTCAATTACCCATACCGATCAATATGCTGTTGCCTGTGCTATAGCAGTATCTAATTCTGATAGGAGGGAGAAATTTTGAAGATTGTTACACCTAATGAAATGAAAGAGATAGATCGAAAATCTATACATGAGATTGGGATTCCCGGGCCTGTTCTAATGGAGAACGCGGCTCTTAAGGTATTTAATGTCGCAATGGATATGCTGGGTGGAGTGAGAGCCAAAAGGATTTTGATCTTTGCAGGAAAAGGAAATAACGGTGGAGATGGTTTAGCAGCTGCACGGCACCTTAAAAACCATGGTGCACATGTAGAAATTTTCCTACTGGGAGACAAAAATTCTCTTTCAGGTGATGCAAAGCTTAATTTCAGCATAATAATTAATATGGATATTCCTGTTTATGAAATTTTATCATCAGAAGGGGTTGAACATATAAAAACTACATTACACGGAGACCTTGTAATTGATGCTCTTTTAGGAACCGGGATATCAGGAGCAGTAAAGCCTCCCATATCAGATGCAATAAAACTTATTAATGATTCAGGAATACCTATCTTATCAGTTGATATCCCGTCAGGGATAAACGGAGAGAACGGAACTATATGTGAAACTGCCGTAAGGGCAAACCAAACAGTTACTTTTGCATTACCCAAGAGAGGACATTTCCTTTATCCCGGAGCTGAATATACCGGCAAGCTTATTATAGAAGATATCGGTATTCCTGAAAAAGTAGTAGAATCAGAAAATATTAAAGGGGAACTTGTAACATATGAACATATACAAAACTTAATTAAAAAGAGGGAGAGAGATACCCATAAGGGGACTTATGGAAAAGTATTCATCCTTGCCGGTTCAACAGGTTTTACAGGAGCAGCTTATTTGGTATGTCAAAGCGCTTTGAAAAGCGGCAGTGGTCTAATAGTCCTAGGTATTCCCGAAAGCCTTAATCCGATAATGGAGGTCAAACTGACAGAACCTATGACACTGCCCCTGCCAGAGGGACCGAAGGGGACCTTAAAAAGAGAAGCACTCCCTATAATCATGGAACAATCAAAAGATGCAAAAGCGATAGCAGCAGGCCCCGGTCTTTCTACCCATAAGGAAATAGGCGAAATCATAAGAACAATCATCAAAAACGCTGAGACACCTATAGTTTTGGATGCAGATGCTTTAAATGTCTTGGCTGAAGCCCCGGATATTTTGAAATCTAAAAAAACACCTGTAATCATAACACCTCATCCCGGCGAAATGGCAAGACTTCTAAACACAGACACTCCAACAATTCAAAAGAATCGCATAACAGCAGCAGTAGAAACAGCGTGCCGGTGGAAAGTAATTACAGTACTTAAAGGCGCAAATACAATAATAGCCGAGCCTGACGGACATTTCTATATAAACACTACAGGAAATCCGGGTATGGCTACAGGTGGTTCAGGTGATGTCCTGACCGGCATAATAGTATCTTTCTTAGGGCAGGGCATGGCTCCCTTAGACGCTGCTTTGGCTGGTGTATATATCCACGGGCTGGCAGGAGATCTGGCAGCTAAAACCACAGGGGAATGGGGTTTAACAGCAGGTAATATAGTGGAATCCCTCGCAAAGGTTATTGTGGATTTTGAAGAGAAGGGTTGATAAAGCATGAACTGTTTAAAACTCCTTTTGCTTTTAGCACTGATTTTTATAATACCTATAATGTGTTTAGGCTGCAGAGAAATAAGCAGGAACGATGTAATAGAAGGTTTAGTTAATTTAAACGAAACATTAGAAAACTATCAATGTGAGACACATATAACTCACTATGGTTTCAATCCACCTGTTTCTTTCAAGTTAAAAGAACTATATAAGGCACCGGATATTTTAAGAATAGAAACGCTAAAACCCGACAACCACAGCGGCAACACAATGGATTTTAATAAAGGTATTATAACATTTACACA
>DUOC01000174.1 GCA_012839065.1 Thermoanaerobacterales bacterium
AAATCTGGAAAACATGGCGGGAAACAGGGGATCTGTTTTTGGAGATTTTGGTATAGATCATTCTGTATCACAGAAAATGTTTGATAGCTTATTATATACTAAAATCAACAAAATAGATAGTAACTTTGTATTTATTGAAGCTGAAAGTCGCAGGATTGGTAATTTGTTCATTCCCGAACGTTTATTCAACAGCATGAAAAAAGGTGTCCATATATTGCTAAAAGCTTCTTTAGAATCAAGAGTGAATAGGATATTAAAAGACTACGTTTATAGTAATCAAGACCATCTTGAGAATACTAAAGATATAGAAAAAAGGATAATGAATCTAAACAAAACATTAGGTGAAAAAAAATGCCGATTACTAGTTGAATTATTAAGAAAAAAAGATTATATATCTATTATTAGATTGCTCTTATTAAATTATTATGATCCATTATATGAATACTCAGAGAAAAAATTGGCAGGTTATGAAAAAGTAATAATCGCAGATGATCTTATGAAAGCAGTTGAAGAATTAATAGATTTTGTTAGTAATAAATATAGATTTTCCTAAGGAATTTGTTATATTTATTTCAGGTATCAGAGATGCAGGTGGTATTTAGGAGGTGAAAGGATGAAAGAAATAGGGGCTTTATTGAAAAAAGCTCGCGAAGAATTAGGGAAAACTCTTGATGAGATAGCAAATGATACGAAAATAAGGAAAAAATATCTTCAAGGTTTAGAAGAAGGGGATTTTGATATCATTCCAGGTGGAGAAGTCTATATAAAAGGATTTATAAAAAGTTATGCTGTATGTGTTGGTTTGGATGGGGATGAGCTTATCGAAAAATATAAAGAATTTAAAAAAACTTTTGAAGGAAAAGAGGGAATATTAGAGAACGAAACCGATGAATTACATTTAAGCAAACCAGTAAAACAAAAAATAGAAACAGAAACTAAAAATAATAGTAAATTTATTTTATTTTTGTTAAGTGTGTTTATAGTAATTACTGCTGTTTTTTTAGGAAGTAAGATTAAGCCGACTCCCGAAACAAAACCTTCTAATGAGATAAATTTACAGGATCAAGCAGATCAAGACAAAAACGGTAATACAATATTAGGTGAAGAGGATGAACCTGAAAACAAGCTAAATCAAGAAACAAAACCAATATTAAATAAAATAAATGAAACTCAGAGAGAAGTACATTATACCATAAATCAAAATCCAGAATTAGAACTAAAAGTAAAAACAGAAAGCTGCTGGATTAGAATAGAAGTCGACAATTCAAAAGTTGCTGAAGAGACATTATATGAAGGGAATGAAAGACAGTGGTCAGGAAATGAAAAAATATATATTCTTGCAGGAAATCCTAAAGCTATTGAATTAACATTGAATGGTATAGAAATAAACACATCATATATTAAACCCTACAACTTTATTTTTGAAAAAAAAGAATAATTATATAAAGGTTATATTTTGTGTACGTTTTCATTTTCTTCAAAGCTCAATATTAAAAATATCAGAATATTATTAATTGGAGAGATAAAAAAATGAAAACTCAATTAAATTTAGCTAATAAGATTACACTACTTAGAATTATACTAGTGCCTGTTTTTTTGTTTTTTTTGTTAACCAAAATAAATTATGGAGCTTATATAGCTGTAGCTATATTTGTAATAGCTATAAGCACTGATGGATTAGACGGTTATATAGCAAGAACAAGAAACCAAATAACGAAATTAGGCAAATTAATGGACCCATTAGCCGATAAATTGCTAATATCTTCTGCTTTGATTGCACTGGTCGAAATGGGTAAATTGCCAGCGTGGATTGCGATAATTATAATAGGGCGTGAATTTGCAATTATGGGACTTAGAGTACTAGCTGCATCTGAAGGTATTATAATATCTGCTAGTAAACTGGGTAAAATAAAAACTGTAACTCAAACAATATCAATTATAACCCTACTTATGAATAATTATCCATTTAGTCTAGTTAATTTCCCCTTTGGAACAATCTCCACAATTGTAGCAGTATTTTTTACTATTTTATCGGGTATAGATTACTTTTATAAAAATATTGATATTGTGTATTCATAAAGTTAAAGTTATATATAAATAATAGAGAATTGTAGGATGTTTTTGCCACCTTTAAATAAGGAGGCTTTTTTATTGTAAAATAAATAATTAATGCTATAATGATATTATGTAAACTTAACATATTTGAGGTGCACAATATGAATTTTGAAGATATTAATTTTAAAATAGTTATTGCTACTTTGTTAATAGCTTTAGTTTTTCTATTATCTGTTAAATATCTTTACAATTGGTACAACTTGGAATCTCCACTAGAGAATGCCTTGGCTAAAGATAATAGGATACAAAGCTTTAGCATAGATAAATCAGCGGATACATTTAAAATATCTGTTATTCTAAACAATAAATTTGATGATTTAAGCGAAGTATATAGTGATTTAAAAAACACATTAGAAAGTATTTTAAAAAATAGAAATTATCGATTAGATGTTAAAGGATTAGAAAATGAAAAGCTACAAGCGGCCTATTATAATATGCATTTTTCATTATATGAGAATATTATTAAAAACAATTTTATTAAAATAGATAATGATATAAAAAAAATAGCAGATCAATATGCAATAAGTGAGTATAAAATTATTATAGATCGTGAAAATGTCTATTTAATGCTAAGAGATAAAGGAAATGGTTTATATAAAATTATTGAAAGAGAAAAAGATTAATTTATGATATTCTGATTCTTGTAAAGGGGGAAAAAATGTGTTTAAAGAGATTAGTATTGGTGCTCTTCTTGCAGGAGTTATTTTTTTAATAATCCAAGGGGTTAATATACTGCCTGCAGTATTTATTTTAGGGATCTTTTCTATGCTGTATTTTTTAATGGACAGCAGCGGCGTTAGAAAAAAATTTGATAAAATTAAAACAACAAAATATTCAATTACTTTTAATGAAATAGGGGGTCAAGAAGTAGCTAAAAAAGAACTTCTTGAAGCATTAGATTTTATTAAAGAGAAGGATAAAATTTTTAAATTAGGCATTAGGCCATTAAAGGGTATCTTATTTATAGGTCCTCCAGGGACAGGGAAAACGCTTCTTGCTAAAGCTGCAGCAAATTATATAGATTCTGTCTTTATCGCTACTTCCGGAAGTGAGTTTATTGAAATGTATGCCGGAGTTGGTGCACAGAGAATCAGGAAGCTGTTCGACACAGCATATAAAACCGCAAAAAGAGAAGAGAAAAATAATGCTGTTGTATTTATAGATGAAATAGAAGTATTAGCAGGGAAGAGAGGAAGATATGATGGTCATTTGGAATATGATCAAACACTTAACCAATTGCTAGTTGAAATGGATGGCATATCAACAGATGATGCAATAAATATACTTGTTATCGGAGCGACAAATAGACATGATATGCTTGACCCGGCAATATTGAGGCCAGGTCGTTTTGATAGAATTGTTAGAGTGGACTTGCCTGACAAAGACAGTAGGCTTCAAATACTTAAGATTCATACCAGGAATAAAAAAGTAAGTGAGAATGTAAGCCTTGAAAATATAGCAAAAGAAACTTTTGGATTTTCCGGCTCTCACTTAGAAAGCCTCGCTAATGAAGCGGCAATTATGGCTTTGCGGGAAGGCCAAAAAGTTATTGAGGAAAAACATTTTCATGAAGCGATAGATAAAGTAATTATGGGTGAAAAGCTGGATAGAAAGCCTACACAAGAAGAAATTTATAGAATTGCAGTTCATGAAACAGGACATGCCTTACTTAGCGAATTTATAAAACCCGGTTCTGTTTCTGCAATTACTGTAACTCCAAGGGGCAATGCTTTGGGATATATGAGACAAAACTATAATGATGATTTATACCTATATACAAAGGAATATATTGAGGATCAAATTACTGTTCTATTAGCAGGTTCAGTAGCAGAGGAGGTTCTTCTGGGCAATAGAAGTACCGGAGCATCAAACGATTTTAATGAGGCTATCAATCTTGCAAAAAAAATGATTTTTTCCGGATTATCGAATTTAGGGATAATTGATCGGGAAAACATCTCACCAAGAAGGATTCACGAAGCTGTTGTCCAAATTATAAAGCAGCAAGAAGAACGAGCATATAATTATATAATAGCTAAAAAAGATATTATTAATAAGATTGTTGATATATTAATTGAATCAGAAAAAATATACGGTAATGAATTCAGGAATATTATTAGAGCGGATTGTGCCTAGGTAATAGTTAATAAAAAGGAGGTAATAAATAGCATGGATGCTGAAATTATTTCTGTGGGAACTGAACTTTTGTTAGGTCAAATAATCAATACAAATGCTCAATATATTTCACAACAACTTTCCGAATTGGGAATAAATGTTTTTTACCAAACAAGTGTTGGTGATAACCGAAATCGTTTATCATCTATCCTAAAAAATGCTTTAGATCGTTCGGATTTGATTATTCTTACTGGAGGGCTTGGACCTACTCTTGATGATATTACAAAAGAAGTTGTTTCAGAAGTAATGGGTTTAGAACTCTATATGGATGAAAAAGTATTAGCAAATATTGAAGCTCATTTTCAAAAAAGAGGATTAAAAATGTCTGAAAACAATAAGAGACAAGCTTTAATTCCTAAAGGGTCTAGGGTGATACCGAATTACAACGGCACAGCTCCGGGCATTTATATACAAGCAAATAAGAAAAACATTATACTCTTGCCCGGCCCCCCCAAAGAGATGAAACCTATGTTAAAACAATTTGTCTTACCGTATTTGCGAGAAAACTTTGGATGTGGATTAATAAAATCTAAGATTATAAACCTTGTTGGGATCAGTGAATCTTCGTTAGAAGAAAAAATATTAGATATAATTAAAAACCAAAGTAATCCTACCATTGCCCCATTAGCTAAAGAAGATGGTATAATATTACGTATAACTGCAAAGGCCAGAACAGAAAAAGATGCATCAGTTTTGATAGAGCCTGTAGTTAACTCTATTAAAGAAAGAGTAGGAAACTACATCTATAGTTATGACAATAAACCGATACAAGAAGTTGTTGGAGAAATATTATTAGAAAGAAATTGTACAATTTCTATTGCAGAATCTTGTACCGGAGGTTATATAAGCCATTTGCTAACAAATATTCCGGGAATTTCTGCTGTATTTAATAGAAGTATTATATCCTATAGTAATGAATCAAAAATAGAGAATTTGAATGTGCCTCCTGATATTTTAAACAGTTATGGTGCAGTGAGTAAGGAAACAGCGATTTTAATGGCATCAGGAGTTCGTAAATTAGCGAATACAGATATAGGGTTAAGTGTGACCGGTATAGCGGGCCCAGGCGGCGGGACTTCCGAAAAACCGGTGGGCTTAGTCTTTGTAGCTTTATCAAGTTATAGTGGAGATTTTTACGAAAAACATATATTTAGTGGTGATAGAGAGATTATTAAAAAAAGATCGGCATTAGCTGCATTTAACTTGATTAGGAAGTATTTAGATACTTAAATAAAGTAGAGGGGTTTAATATGGCAAAATCGAGACTAGTTTTTATGATAATGATTGGTGTTATCGGAGGATTAATTTTTATTCCCTTTTTCGGGAAAATAAATGCTGTTATAAATCCTTTTGAAGTGGAATTATCTATTGATATATTTGAACCAGGGTATACCAAAATAATGTTACCCCCATTAGGTGAGATTAAAGCGAGAACTCATTTATCTCCGCTAGGATTTAAAATTATGCTTAAAAATATAAATTTAGAGTCGGCAATTGCTGAGATTAATAATTTTAATGAAAAGGACTTTGTTGTAAAATTGCAGGATCAGTTTAAGCAAGCAATTAAAATGCTGGTATATAGATTGCTATTTCTCTCTTTTATTGGTGGTGGAATATTAGGTTATATATTTAAATATAACAAAAGAAATGAAATACTTATCTGTGGATTAGCAGGTTTATTAGTAGTGTTTTCATTCATGATATTTTGTTATAAAACCTATGATTACAACTCATTTACCAGCGCAGAATATTCTGGAACTCTTAATAATACAACATGGTTGGTCAATTTAGCAAAAGAGAGTATGGAGAAAATTGAAGAATTAGAAAGCCAAATGGAAAATATGGCAAAGAATATTTATTTGATCACTGAAAAAATGAATGACAAAGAAGTTTTTGGTATAGATGAAGAATTTACTAAGATACTACACGTTTCTGATATTCATAACAATGTAACATCAATAGATTTTATAGAACAAATAGTAGAAGATTTCGATATTGATTTTATTATTGACACGGGAGATATAACAGATTATGGTACAGCACTTGAGGGTTCTTTATTAAACAGGATTGAAAAATTGCAGTGTCCATATGTTTTTGTGGCAGGGAATCATGATTCCCCAACAATAGTGGAAAAACTGAAATCTCTTAATAATGTTTTGGTTTTAGAAAATGAATTTGTTACATTAGAAAATATAAATATATTAGGCATTCCTGACCCAGCTTCAAAAATCAATGATATTAAACCTGTTGGAGGGTATCAAATAGAAAGAAGTGTGGAAGAGATCAATGAGCTTATAGAAAAAAACGAGACCCAAATACATGTACTAGCTACCCACAATCCCAATATAGCTAAAGCGTTTAATGGAAAGATACCAACTATACTATTTGGACATACTCATACTTTTGGAATTGAAGAAACAGCAAAATCAGTTATGATAAATGCAGGCACTACTGGAGGTGCAGGCATTAGAGGGCTGCAGTCCTCTAAAGAGATACCTTACAGCATGGCTATTGTGTATTTTGATAGAAATGATTTAAATTATCCTAAAGTTATTGATATTATAAAATTGTACAATATTAGAAAAGGTTTTGTTCTAGAAAGAACATGGACGAAAAATCATTAATTTAAATTCTAGTGTGTTCTTGTAAGGTAAAGATGATGGAAAGCAGGTTCCATTAGGCAAGACTT
>DUOC01000002.1 GCA_012839065.1 Thermoanaerobacterales bacterium
AGTGCTGCCTGTAGGAAAATATATTCCTCGTAGAAGGAGAATAGAGGTAGCTTTTGGAGAGACATTAGAAGTAGAAAAAAAAGATAAGGTTCGCAAGGCTGATATAAAGTCTCTAAATGCGGTAATGGAAGAAAAGATGTTAAAGCTTTATTCAGAAATAGGTGGAATGGTATAGTAAGGGCGACCAAAGGTCGCCCTTACATTTGCATAAGGTCTGTATGCGATAACCACATATTAAGTTATTTTTATTGTCTGAAATTGCGTTATGCCTTTTTATTCACTCACGGTAAAAGGTATTACAAATTCATTTTGTATCGAGCCATCCTCAGCACTGTATGTGAAGATCCTCAACTTTAGTTCTTCTGGCGCAGTATCGGGAACCTCAATAGTTTCTTCAAAGTAGCCCCAATCTGCCATTGCTCCGGTTGTAAAGCCTTCTAATAACTTCTCATCGTTCATGGTTTCAAGACGATAGTTTACTGTGCCTTCAAATGTATTTGCTACACCTCTGAAACTAACAGATTTGCCTGTTTTGCTATTCGGCGCCGGTTCAAAGACCATTATTCCATCTTTACCAGCTACTATCTGCTCAAGTTTATCGATACCCAACAAGGTCGGCAGGAAGAGTTCACTGCCTTGTGCATTAAATATAATTTCTTTATCAGTGGGATCTGCAATTTTTAGGTCATAGGGGTAAGTAATTGCCTGTGTTACTGTTTGATCTGGTTCGGGTTCGGAGAAATTTACCGTTATTTCCAACGCTTCAGGCTTATCATTTATCTCCAAAATTTCAACTGTGTATCCCCCTGTAGGTTTTTCACCATATGTAACAAGGATATAAAGTTTATCTTCGTATTCATAAGCCTGACCTAGAAAAATTTTCTTTGAGTTTTCGATCCAGTTTTCAATTTCAGTCGGTAATTCCGGCGTGTTTTCCCCATTATCTTTGACTTCATTGTTTTTAGATAAGCTGCATCCAGCAACTGCAGTTAAAATAAGTATAACTAGCAATACAATAAGTATTTTTCTCTTATAGTTCATTTGTATTCCTCCTCAGTTTTGTTTTAATCTTTACTTAATTTGACGGTTCTGATTATTAATATGTTCCTTTTCTAGAACTATATTTAATTAAATATAGTCAATACTAATATATTTTGTTGTTTTATATTTGTTGTTCCATAAATGATATCTAAAGCAGTAAACAAAACGATTTCAGGTGTATGATACTCGTTGATAAGACATGATTTATATGTTACGATATCTTTAATATTGTATAGGTGCAGAATATAGAATATGCCAATATTATTTCCCGGGAGGTTATAAAGAATGCTTGAGTTATCAATAAAACACATAATTGGCATTATTATCACACTATTAGGGATAACAATTGTAGGAATTTATTCAGGCAAAAACATAAAAAGCTCATTAGATTTTTCTACAGGAGGTCGGAATGCAAGATATCCGCTAATTGTTGGAACCATTCTGGGTACTGCAGCCGGGGGAGCTTCTACAATCGGTACGGCACAACTTGCTTATGTATACGGCTTTTCCGCATGGTGGTTTACTTTGGGGGCAGGTATAGGCTGTCTGATACTAGGTTTGTTTTTTGTAAAACCACTTTACCAAACTGGCAGTGATACTGTTCCTGAAATGCTGTCAGAAGAGTATGGAGGTGCCTCTGGGGCTATATCGAGTGCTTTTGTTAGTTTGGGTATTTTTTTAAATATTATAGCTCAGGTTCTTTCAGCTGTAGCCCTACTTACTTCGATGTTTAACATTAACTCGAATATTGCAGCTGCTATATCCATGGCTTTAATGGCATGTTATGTGGTTTTCGGCGGAGTATGGGGTACAGGTATGGTCGGTATTGCAAAATTGATACTTATTTATATATCGGTAATAACAGCAGGTTTTTTGGCGTTAAAAGGCGGTGGTGGTTATTTCGGATTTAAGGAGGCGCTGCCTGCTTTTCCATATTTCAGTCTGTTTGGGAGAGGTGTATGGACAGATATTGCTGCAGGTTTTTCTGTAGTTATAGGTATGCTTTCGACTCAAACATATATTCAAGCGGTAGTTTCCGGCAAGACCATCCGTGAATCCAAGATCGGTGCATTGATAAGTTCCTTCTTGATAATACCGATCGGCTTGGCAAGTATATTTATTGGGATGTATATGAGATTAAACTATCCTAATTTGGATCCTGCATCTGCATTTCCAACTTTTGTAATGAATATAATGAACCCTTGGATGGGTGGTATTGTTTTAGCAACTCTTTTGGTTGCTGTAGTAGGGACCGGTGCAGGGCTTGCTCTTGGTGTGGGTACAATTTTCACAAAAGATATATATAAAAACTACATAAACAAAAAAGCTGATGATAAACAATTGCTTAAGGTTACAAGGATTATGATAATAGTTATTTTGGGGCTTACTTTAGTTTTTGTTAGCGGCAATGTAAAATCTCTGATTTTAAAGTGGAGCTTTATGTCAATGGGATTGAGAGGTGCAACGGTTTTTGCACCTTTATGTGCAGCTTTATTCCTTAAAGGTAAAGTTAAACCCAGCATGGCTATATGCTCTATGTTTTTGGGTCCGCTATCAGTACTTTTTGGGGAAATGCTGCTTCCGGAGTCTATTGATCCTCTTTATTTAGGTATAGTGATAAGCTTTATGTTTATAATTATTGGATTAATATTAGAAACAAGAAAATTGGATAATGACATTAAATATTCAAGATAAATTGGTATAAACCACTGTAATTTAATACAAATTTTGTTATTTTAGTCAGTTGATTTAGTATATGATAATTGATATTATAATGCTTAGGGTACAATATGTTTTATTACCTCCATAGGAGGATTAGATATGAAAGTAATAGCATTAGTGGGGCCAAGTGGAACAGGTAAAAGCCACCGTGCTTTTTCGGTTGCACGTAAATTTAATACAGAACTAATTATAGATGATGGACTCCTTATCCACGGGGCAAAGGTTGTTGCCGGCTGCTCAGCTAAGAAAGAAAGCACTAAATTAAAAGCAGTTAGAAGGGCTATATTTATGGATGAAGCCCATGCAAAAGAAGTAAGAGACAAGATATTTGAGATAAATCCTGATAGTGTGCTTGTAATTGGTACCTCTTTGCGAATGGTAGAAAAGATTGTTACAGCATTAGAGCTGCCCGAACCTTGTGAAGTAGTTACAATTGATTCAATTGCTACACCCAGAGAAATAGACATTGTAAGGCAGGTACGAAAATACCAGGGGAAACATGTGATACCGGCTCCCACATTTGAAATCAAGCGTTATTTTTCAGGATATCTGCTTGATCCCTTAAAGATTTTTACAAAAAAAGAAAAAGGTTTAGTTCGGGTAGAAGAAAAATCAGTAATCAGACCAACATACAGCTATTTAGGGAAATATACTATTTCAGATACGACAATTACATCAATTATTTCGCATGAGGCTGTTCAAGTTGACGGAATAGTTAAGACAGGTAGGGTCTATATACAGACATATTCCGAAGGTATAATTGCACATGTAAGTGTGAGTGTTGAATATGGTAAACCCATAAGACAAATTTTAGAGGAAGCCCAGCAAAGGATTATAGAAAAAGTAGAATATATCACAGCTCTAAATGTAATATCAGTACATATCACAGCTGCGAAAATTGTTTTAAAAGATGGTCAGATTTAATCCGATTTTTTTTGTGTACTACTTTCAAAATTATGTGAAAATGTTCACAATATCAATTTTAATAAATTTTATAATTAAATAAAAAAGGGGAGAGGAGTTGAAGTTATGCTAACTAATCAACAAATCAGGGATGTAGTTCAAAAATATGAAGATGGGGAAGAAAATATTCTGGCAATACTTCTCAAATTGCAGGAAGCTTCAGGGCAAAATTACATTTCTGAAGACTGTGCAGTAGAAGTTGCAAAGGAATTAAATATTCCTGCATCTAAGATTTATGATCTATTAACCTTTCATTCGATGTTCAGTACAAAACCAAGGGGGAAATACATTATTGAGATTTGTAAAAGTGCTCCTTGCCATGTGAACAAATCAAGAGAAATTGTTAAAATGTTTGAAAACGAACTGGGTATCAAGATGGGAGAGACCACAGCTGATAAATTGTTTACCCTCCAGTTCACAAGCTGTATAGGTGCATGTGATATAGCACCTGCTGCCAAAATAGGTGAGAAGGTTTATGGCAACTTGACAAAAGAAGATGTTAAGAAAATCATACAGGAATATAGGGAGGGGGGTAAATAATATGGCAAAAATCGTAGAACTTATAACAGAAAATGTAGGGAAGGTTAGACCGGATTCATTAGAGGATTATCTTAATGCCAGTGGTTATGAAGCTTTAAAAAAAGCATTTAAGATGACCCCGGAAGAGATAATAGAAGAAGTCAAGAAATCAAATCTGAGGGGGAGAGGTGGAGCCGGTTATCCTACTGGTTCAAAATGGGAACAGCTTCATGAAATAGATGAGACCCCTAAATATATAGTCTGTAATGCTGACGAAGGTGAACCTGGAACATTTAAAGATAAGATCATTATGGATAAAGATCCGTTCAAATTAGTAGAAGCAATGACTATAGCAGGCTATACTTTTGGCTCTAATCATGGTTATATCTATATAAGGGGAGAATATCCGCTTTCTAAAAAGACAATGCAAAAGGCAGTCGATTTGGCTAAAGAAGCAGGCTACCTAGGTGATAATATTTTAGGTACAGATTACAGTTTTGATATCCATATCAGAACAGGTGCCGGAGCATATGTATGTGGCGAAAACTCGGCACAGCTTAATTCCCTTGAGGGGAAAGTGGGCAGACCCAGGATTAAACCCCCTCACCTTGCTGAAGTTGGGCTGTTCAAAAAACCTACGCTGGTAAACAATGTTGAATCTTTTGCTGCAATACCATATATAGTTTTGAACGGCGGGGAAAAATATGCCAGCTTTGGAACAAAGGAAAGCGGCGGTACAAAACTTGTATGTCTTTCAGGTAATGTAGTTAATAGAGGTGTTTATGAGGTCCCCTTTGGGACAACTATCAGGGAAATAATATATGACCTTGGTGGTGGTATGCCTGAAGGTAGAAAATTTAAGTTTGCTCAAATAGGGGGTTCTTCAGGACCTTGTTTTGGCGAGGACAAGCTTGATACACCCTTATGTTATAAAGAAACCGGGAAAAATGGTTTGATTGTGGGTTCAGGTGCACTGCTTGTTGTAGATGACAGCAACTGTGCAGTAGATTTTGCAAAATGCATTTCCGAATTTTTTGTTCATGAATCATGTGGTAAATGTACAATGTGTCGCGAAGGGAACAGACAGCTGTTGAGAATCTTAACAAGGTTTACCGAAGGAAAAGGCTGCAAAGAAGATTTTGCTTTAATAGAGCAGCTTTCCAATGTCCTGCCAATAAGTTCGTTCTGTGGGCTTGGTGAAACTGCAACAAGGGCAGTATCAACTTGTATTGAGTTATTTAGAGATGAATTTGAAGAACATATAGAAGGAAAATGTCGAGCTGGTATTTGTAGCTTTTCAGAGGGGGGGAAATAATTATGAAATTAGTTAACTTAAAAATCGACGATGTGGATATAAGTGTTCCTGCAGGTACTAGTATTTTAGATGCAGCAAAACAAGCCGGAATCAAGATTCCTACTCTGTGTTATCATCCTGATCTGCCTGTAAAAGCAAGCTGCCGTTTGTGTTTGGTTGATACGGGCAGAAAGAAACTGGAAACTGCATGTTCTACCCCTGTTAAAGAGGGTATGAAGGTAATAACAAACAGTAAAAAAGTAAGGGATGCAAGAAGGACTGCTCTTAAACTCCTGCTTGCAAACCATCCTCAAGACTGTCTTACTTGTGTTAGGAACGGATCGTGTGAACTTCAAGCCCTTGCAGCGGAATTAAATATTACGGATATCTCATTTTACAATATGGTTGAAAAGCTACCTATAGATGATTCGAATCTGGCGATTGTCCGTGATCAAAGCAAATGTATAAAGTGTGGACGCTGTATTGAAGTGTGTCAAGAAGTTCAGTGTGTCGGTGTTATTAACTCATCTTTTAGATCCGGTGAATATAAGATGACAACGGCATTTGATAAGGCATTAGCTGAAACAGATTGTGTATACTGTGGACAATGTTCGGCTGTATGTCCTGTAGGTGCAATATACGAGAAAGACGATACGGCAAAAGTATGGAAGGCATTAGAAGATCCCGATATGCATGTAGTAGTTCAGACTGCACCTGCCGTAAGGGTTTCAATAGGTGAAGAATTTGGATTGGAACCCGGAAGCATAGTAACTGGACAGATGGTAGCTGCATTAAGAAAACTTGGGTTTGATAAAGTATTTGATACCGACTTTACAGCTGATTTAACTATTTTAGAAGAAGGAAGCGAATTATTAGAGAGACTGAAAAATGGGGGGGCTATTCCTTTGATAACCTCCTGCAGCCCCGGTTGGATAAACTTTTTAGAAAGGTTTTATCCAGAACTGATCCCGCATGTTTCAACCTGCAAATCACCACAGCAGATGTTTGGTGCCCTTGCTAAGACCTATTACCCCCAAAAGGCAGGGTTATCTCCCGATAAAGTATTTGTAGTATCGATTATGCCCTGTACAGCAAAGAAATACGAATGTGCAAGACCGGAGATGAATTCCAGTGGCTATCAAGATGTTGATGTTGTTCTTACTACAAGAGAACTTGGTAGGATGCTTAAACAGGCAGGGGTCAATTTTGAAAATTTAGAACCTGAAGAGTTTGATGATCCTCTCGGAATCTCAACTGGTGCAGCTGTTATATTTGGAGCTACGGGCGGAGTTATGGAAGCTGCATTGAGAACAGTTTACGAGATTGTTACAGGAACGGTGCTAGAGGATGTCGACTTTAAAGATGTAAGAGGAATCAAAGGTATAAAAGAAGCTGAAGTAGAATTGGATGGGCAGAAGGTCAAAGTAGCCGTTGCTAATGGATTGGGTAATGCAAAAATCTTGTTAGATAAAATTAAAAACGGGGAATGTGACTATCAATTTATCGAAATAATGTGCTGTCCAGGCGGATGTATCGGAGGAGGAGGGCAGCCTTACGGAACTACCAATGAAATAAAAGAAAAGAGGATTAAAGCTATATATGATGCGGATAAGGGTATGGAATTAAGGAAATCTCACGAGAACCCGGCTGTTAAGATACTTTATGAAGAATTCCTAGGGGAACCTTTAAGTGAAAAATCCCATGAACTGCTTCATACACACTATGTTTCAAAGAAAAAATAAAAATATAGTCGTCAAAAGTGAACAAAATCGAAGGTAATAGGTGATCTTGTTAAGATTGAATGGGGAATTGCGCTGTAAACTACTGCTGTATAGTGGGTATATATGTTTATAGTTTGAAAAAAGGGGAAATCACCCCTTTTTTTTTAATTAAATGAGATTTATAATAGTATATAAGGGCATACGCCTTTTTTTATGTTTAATTAAAATATGATTAAAATATTACAGGAGTTGGTTGGGTATGAAAGTAGGGATCCCTAGAACGCTCAGCTATTATACTTACTATCCGATGTGGAAGACATTTTTTGAAAAATTAGGAGTTGAAGTAATTATTTCTGATCCTACAAGTAAGCAGATTCTAGATGATGGTATGAGAGAAGCAGTAGCTGATGCATGTGTGCCTATAAAGCTGTATCATGGGCATGTAATTAATCTTATAAACAAAGTAGATTACATATTTATTCCGAGGATGGTGAGCGTAGGGAGAGAAGACACCTTCTGCCCGAAATTTTTAGGGTTGCCTGATATGATCACATGTTCTCTAGAAAATCTTCCTAATCTTATAACAACAAGAATAGATCTTAAAAAAGGCAAACTAGAATTGTTAAAGGTATTCTACAGTGTAGGCTCGATATTTACAAAAAACATTTTACAAATTATTAAAGCAGCAAGGGCTTCAATGATCAGTTTAAAGGAATATAATAAAGGTTTTTTGGAAGGAGGAATTCCCCCTTTAAATCTAAAAAGGGATGATATAAAGGGTGATATAACTCTTGCTGTTTTAGGTTATCCTTATATGTTGTATGATCCATATTTAAGCCTAGATCTAATAAAAAAACTATTATCATTTGGGGTTTCTGTAGTAACACCTGAAATGCTTAGCAAATCGCAGAAAGCGAGGCAGGCACCTAAACTTAAGAAGACATTATTCTGGCATTATAGTAATAATGTTATGAGAACTGTGCACCATTTTTTTGAGAATGGTGGTATAGATGGTATCATCCATGTAACTGCTTTCAGCTGCGGTCCCGATTTTATAGTTGATAAATTAATTGAACTTGAATCCAGAGAAAGAAATATCCCATTCTTAACTATCACATTTGACGAACATACAGGAGAAGAAGGGTTAAGAACAAGGCTTGAAGCCTTTGTCGATATGTTGAGATTAAGGAGGACAGCAATATGAAGGTAACATTTCCTTATATGAGCAATTCTCATATAGCTATAACGAATATATTAGAAGGGTTAGGCAACGAGGTTATTCCCCCACCTAAACCCAGCAAATTAACTTTAAGCTATGGAACAAAGTATGCACCGGAATTTGCCTGTGTTCCTTTTAAGATTACGCTTGGTACGTATATTGAAACACTTGAAATGGGAGCCGATACTATTGTTTCAACCGGAGGAGTAGGACCATGTAGGGCCGGGCTTTATACAACATTACAAGAAAAGATACTAAGAAACATAGGATACGAATTTGAGATGATAACATTTGAACCTCCTAGCAGATATTTAAAAGATATAATACGCAACTTTAAGAAACTGGTTAATAAGAAGGTTTCACTTGTAGAAATAATAAAACTTATCTGGTTTGCATGGGAGCAATTAACACTACTCGATGAGGTTGAATTGGAATCATTCAAGATCAGACCTTGTGAGGTTAAACGAGGTGAAACAACAAGGGCATATCGTAAGATTGTTGACATTATTGCACAGGCAAAAAATCGTGACGATTTAAAGGAAGCAAGGAAATTGGCTGATAAAATATACAGCAGTGTGGATCGATATGAGGACGTGGATCCGCTAAAGATTGCCCTATTGGGTGAGATATATGTGGTGATGGAACCTACAGCCAACTTAGAAATCGAAGAAACGCTTGGAGAATTAGGAGCATATGTTGAAAGAACTATGTTTTTTACCGATTATACTATAAATAACGCTATTACTGACTTGTTCCATCTTAAAGGTGATAGAGATGCTAAAAAGGCAGCAGTACCTTACTTCAATGAGATGTGCGGCGGGCATGGTAGGGAGTCGGTAGGTAACACCATATTATATGCTGAGAAGGGCTTTGATGGGGTTATTCAGGTTGCTCCTTTTACATGTATACCTGAAATAGTTGCAAAAAGCATTCTGCCGACTGTAGCAGAAGAATATGGTATAGGCTTCCTTTCTATTTCAATTGATGAACAAACAGGGAAGGCAGGGATTCAAACCAGATTAGAAGCTTTTGTCGATCTGCTTGCTAGGAAAAGGAAGAAAAAGAGAGAGGAGAAAATAGCATGAAGTATTATCTTGGTATAGATTTAGGTTCTGTAAGCACAAATCTTGTTGTAATTGATGAAGACGGACAAGTTATAAACGAAGTGTATTTAAGGACTAAGGGGCAGCCTATAAAAGCCATACAAGAAGGGATGAAACAGCTTCTTGAAAACTTAGATAGTGATATAGAAATTTCGGGAGTAGGAACAACTGGAAGCGGAAGACACCTTGCCGGTATAATGGTAGGTGCAGATGCAGTCAAGAATGAAATTACTGCCCATGCTATAGCTGCTCTACATTTTGAACCCGATGTAAGAACTGTAGTAGAAATTGGAGGGCAGGATTCAAAAATTATAATTATTAGAGATGGTATTGTGACTGATTTTGCTATGAATACTGTATGTGCAGCAGGCACTGGTTCTTTTTTAGATCAGCAGGCTAACAGGATTGGGATACCTATAGAGCATTTTGGAGAATATGCATTGCGATCTAAGACGCCTGTTCGGATAGCCGGAAGGTGCGCCGTATTTGCTGAATCTGATATGATCCATAAACAGCAGGCTGGGCATAATTTGGAGGATATTATCCGAGGGCTGTGTGAAGCCTTAGTAAGAAACTATATGAACAACCTTGCAAGGGGCAAGGAAATACATCCAAAGGTAATTTTCCAAGGAGGGGTTGCAGCAAATGTCGGGATGAAGGCAGCACTTGAAGATGCCCTTGGATGTGAAGTATCAGTCCCTGAACATTTTGATGTGATGGGGGCTGTTGGAGCTGCATTTATATCAGAGGATGAAGTTCAAAAAAAAGGAAAAACTAATTTCAGAGGTTTTGAAATAAGCGACACGAATTTCAAAGTGTCAAACTTTGAGTGTAGCGGTTGCCCTAACAGATGTGAGGTAGTTAATTTCCACATGGAAGATAAAATCATAGCACGGTGGGGCGATCGCTGCGGCAGATGGAAAAATATAGAATAAAACTTAAAATACCTGCAGAAGAAATTAACTATCGATGTCCATTAATTTTTGACACCTTGCTAACTTCTCTGCAGGTGCTTTTATTTTTCCCCGTTTAATAAATGTTATGTAAAAGGATATTAAGATTTTAATGGAATTTAATTTAATTGTTTGAGGGAATATAATAAGGACCTAAATCCAAAAAAACGGGGTGGCATTGATGAAAGCAATGTGGAAAGGGGCTATAAGTTTTGGGCTTGTTAATATACCTATAAAAATGTATAGTGCTGTAGAATCAAAAAGTGTAAAATTTCGCCAACTTCATAAAATCAGATAAATTTAATCCTGAAAAATATACAGACGAGTACAGAAAAGCCCTTATGGAACTGATCCAGAACAAGATAACGGGGGAAGAAGTAGCAGTTCCGGTCCATAAGGATGATGGGAAAGTTGTCGACCTAATGGAGGCGCTAAAAGCAAGCATAGAAGCAGCAGACAATGCTAAAGAAGGAAAAGGGCTTAAACGGAAGGAAACAAGCAAAGGTACAGGAAAAGGCAAGCCAACGAAGAAAGGGGATACAAAAAAAGAAGAAAAGAAAAAAACAGGATAAGGTGAGATTTACTTGCTGGAAAAGTTTATTAAACCTATGGAACCAAAACCCTATCCACAGCCTTTTGACAGCAGTGAATATGTTTTTCAGGTCAAATGGGATGGGATAAGGATCCTTGCTTTTATTGGAAATAAAATAAGGCTGCAGGGTAAAAAGAATTTTAAGGATAAAAGTGAAAAATATCCAGAACTAACTATATTGAAAGACCTTATAAAAGCAGAAGAAGCTATTCTGGACGGAGAAGTGGTTGTAATGCAGGAAGGCAGACCCAGTTTTCCGCGAGTAATCCAGAGGGAATTCTCAAGCGATAAAATGAGGATAAGGGCATTAACGGAAACTATGCCTGTAGAATATATAGTTTTCGATATAATTTTTTTGGACGGTAAGAACCTAACCTTTCTGCCATATATTAAAAGATATGAGATACTGTCAGATATCTTAACACCAAAGGAATCTATACACATTATAGAAAACTTTTATAATGGGGAAGATCTTTTTGAAGCGGTAAAAGCACTCAAATTAGAGGGCATTGTTGCTAAACAGAAAGAAAGTCCGTATGTATTCGGGAAAACCAATCTATGGAAAAAGATAAAACACAGAAGGAGTATTCTATGTGTAGCAGGGGGTTATACATTAAAGGAAGGAAGACCTGTCTCAATATTACTTGGCGTGTTCAAAGGGAACCGCTTATTTTATATCGGCAGGGTAAGTGCCGGCTTAAAGGAAAAAGATCTTATTTATTTGCAAAACGCGGGACACCCTCTTGAAATTGATAAGTCTCCTTTTATAAACCCTCCACAGGTCAAAGGAGAAAATTATGTTTGGCTAAATCCTTTTTTGGCACTTGAGGTTGAATATGCCGAATGGACGGAAGATATGAAGCTCAGGGCACCATCTCTAAAAGGGTTTTCCCTTTCAAAACCGGAAAAATGTACTATTTGATTTCGGTGAAGATGACGGTAACTCTCCCCAAAAAAGACCTGTTGTTCTGAAGCTTGGCTTAAGCACTACGCAGGGTTCACGGGCAATTCGGCATCCTTCCGAGTACCCGTCAGCGTGCGTCCTGCACGCTGCCCCTGCTGCGATGGAGTGGATATTTTTGAAAAAAAATGATTCATATGTTACAGTAGAAGGCTTTAATATCCGGCTCACTAATGTTGATAAAGTTCTCTGGCCTGAATATGGCATAACAAAGGGAGATTATATTAAATATCTGGTGGATATATCTCCATATATTTTAAAATATTTGCAAGACAGGGCAATTGTATTTACACGCTATCCTGATGGTATACACGGTAAATCCTTTTATCAAAAAAATTGTCCTAATTATGCACCGGAATGGATAAAAATTTTTAGTATTAAAAGTTCTGAAAGATCTATAAGATATATTTTAGTGGATGATATAAAAACTCTTGTTTGGGTTGGGAATCAGGCTTGTATAGAATTTCACCCGTGGCATTCCAGAATCGGCAGTCTTGATTTCCCCGACTATGCTATTTTTGATTTAGATCCTATGGGGAACACAGATTTTGATGATGCCCTTCAGCTTGCAGCTGCTTTGAAAAAAGCACTTGATTTAAAAGGTATTAAGAGCTTTCCTAAGACATCAGGTGCATCGGGACTTCAAGTTTATGTACCGCTAGAACCAATATATACATACAAACAAGTTCAGGATTTCACAAAGTTTTTCTCTATGATTATAGTTAATGCCTTCCCGAAAAAAACTACAATTGTTAGACAAGTAGACAAAAGGGAAGGCAAGCTTTATATGGATTATCTACAGAATATAAAAGGGAAAACTATAATTGCTCCATACAGTGTAAGACCGAGACCCGAAGCTGCTGTATCTGCTCCTCTTACATGGGATGAAGTAATTGAAGGCAATGTTGACCGAAAAAATTTTACTATAAGAACAATATTAGACAGGGTAAAAGATGTAGGCGATCTTTTTTCAGGAGCAATAGAAGAAAAACAGAATATAGATAGTATCCTCAAATTCATAGAAGAAAATAGGAACCATTTAGAAGGATTTTGAATATTATAAAATATCGGTTAAATTTATGTAGGAGGGGTTGTAATGTATTTTAGTTTCGGATTGGTTCTGGATTTGATTATTATACTTATTTTAGGGGCGGCTGCTGTAGGGGTGTTTATTCTGATAAAAAATTTTTTTAAATTTTTTTCTAAAAAGATAGTTTTTTTTAGGTTGAATAATAAATGTTAGTTGTGGCAGGGGTGCACTTCTGTCACCTTTTTTTATTTTTCATGTAATGTGCTTGTAGGGATCGGCACCCCCACCGTTCCGTTTAGTATAATTTTGCAGGACTATATATAACGTACAATTTTTATGATCGTCTCACAGATAGTACGACATTGTTATGTAGTTGAGATGCTTGTAATGCTGTCCTTTGTAATGTTATAATTGATATGGTCTTTTGCTTATTTTACCGAGACATAAGGAGACATTTCTATGAAGATAGATATCATAAATGATGAAATATATATTCGAGGTCTTAAAGCATTCAACCTTAAGTCTATGCTGGAATGTGGACAAGCATTCCGCTGGGATAAGGACAATACCGAAGAATATATCGGGATTGTCAAAGAAATGGTGATCAAGGTTCGTCAGTATGGAGATACATTGATTTTTAGAACGTCCGGGGGTTTAGAATCGATCCCATTTTGGATTAATTATTTTGATATAGAAAGAGATTATGTACAATTAGAGAGTGAGCTTTTAGAAGATAAAACTATTGCCCCTGCTGTATTTTTTAGTTCGGGGAACCGGATACTTAAACAGGATCCGTGGGAATGCCTGATGTCATTTATTATTTCATCAAATAACCGTATTCCTATGATTAAAAAGGTTATTCAAAATTTATCTGAAAACTATGGTGATCCTATAACATTTGAAGGGAGTACTTATTACAGTTTTCCCGATAGCAAAGTTCTATCAGAAATATCTGTAGAAGAAATAACCGAATGTAAATGTGGGTATAGGGCAGAATATATCAAGAAAACATCAGAGATGGTTATGCAGATTGAAGGTAAGCTCGAATCTCTCAGGGAGAAAGATACGCATGAAGCTTTTAGGGTATTAACTAATTTTCGCGGTGTAGGTCCTAAAGTTGCCAATTGTGTTCTCCTTTTTTCTCTACAAAAATATGATGCTTTTCCTATTGATACGTGGATAAAGAGGATAATGGAACACCTTTATTTTCAAGGGGAAAAGGCTTCCATTAAAAAAATTGAAGAGACAGCTCGTGAGCGATTTGGAGATAAAGCAGGGTTTGTTCAGCAGTATCTTTTTTATTATGCAAGAGAGAACTGGGATGAAATAAGTTGAAAGAACCGGGGGAAATATAATATTGTGAACGATGAGGAGGGATTTGGCATCTATGTCAATGAATAAGATTTGCATTATTGGGGGAGGCCCTGCAGGGCTTTCTTCTGCAATTAAAGCAGCTGAAAGTGGTTTCGATGTTAAACTTTATGAGATGGGTGAGATAGGTGACAATGTAAGATGTGCAGAGGGTTTTATTGATACCCTTAATCTTTTAGAAAAGCCTGAAGCAGGGATAAGATTCAAAGTAAAAGAGATGTTAGTAAGATGCAGTGACGAAACATATAAGCTTGATGTTTCCCCTATAAGGCTTTGGATGATAGACAGGAGGGAATGGCAGAGACATCTTGCCGATAAAGCCCGGTCTTTAGGGGTGGAAATATTAGAGAATTATCCTGTGACACCCGATATACTTAAAAAAATGAAAGATGAATATTTGTGGATAATCGATGGGAGCGGAGTCATACCAGTAACATCAAGACTATACAATTTTCAGTGGTTTTATACTAAAAATTGTGGAGTGACTTTCCAATATCTAATAGAGGGCGATTTTACTTTTCTGCATGAAAAGATACTTGCAGGGCTTGAACCTCGTTATACAGGATATTATTGGATTTTCCCCAAAGGTACATATCAGGCTAATGTTGGTATCGGTATACTGAAGTACGAAGGGCAAGTATTAAGACATGAACTGGACAGGATTCTTGAAAAAGAAGGGCTGACTAGAGACTATGGCTATACTATCAAGCAGGCTATAGGAGGTTTATGCCCTAATGTTATACCCCATAAGGTTGTATATGATAATATTATCCTTATTGGTGATGCATGTGGACTTACATCACCATTCCATGGTGGAGGCATTGACCTTGCATGTATAAGTGGGAAGGTTGCCGTAGAGGCTGTTCTGGAAGAACGAGTAGATACATATAAGCAGGAACTGCTTAAAATAATTGGTGATAAGCTTAGTTTAGAGCAGGAGTTGGTAAATTTCTGGGAAGCTGCAGGTTTTGAACTGGTAAATAGATTATTAAAACGGTTTTCAAAATATAAGAAGTTTCCCTATCTCATTATGAACCCGGCAAAATACTCTCAACAGCTTATTACATTATTAAAAATATTAAAAAATACAGAGGGAAAATCAAAGAGGGTTCATTAATTTAAACTTAGGGGGTCTTTTTATGTTACGAAAGGAGATATTAGCAGATTTTGGGCTCTTACTTGCTGCTTTAAGTTGGGGATTAAATTTCGTTATCACAAAGGATGCACTGGCTAGTGTATCACCATTTACCTATGCAAGTATGAGATTTCTATTGGCTGCAGTTATAATGGTTATAATATTCCCAAAAAAGCTGAAACAAATTACCCGAGAAGATCTAAAAGCAGGCTGTATTGTTGGACTTTTTTTATTTACCAGTTTTACCGCACAAACTTTAGGTCTAATTTACACCACTCCCGGCAAATCCGGGTTCATATCGAGTATTTATGTTGTTATTGTTCCTTTTATGTATATTTTTATTTCCAAAGAGCTTCCCGGTTTTTGGTCAATATTGTCTGCATTTCTAGCACTTATAGGGCTTGCATTATTGTCACTTGGAGATAATCTTACAGTAAATTCTGGAGATTTTTTGACTCTAATATGTGCTTTTCTATTTGCAGGGCATATAATTTCTATAGGCATATTTGCTTCGAAGAGCGACCCTGTGATTTTAAATATCATCCAATTTACAGTTGTAGCGATTTTGAGTACATTAATAATGCTGATAAATGATGGTACTGAATTTAAGACTTTAAGTACTAGTGTTTGGAAGGCTATTCTTTATGGAGTTCTGGTATGCACTATTGGAGCATATGGTCTTCAGACAGCTGCTCAAAAATATACATCATCTTCTCGCACTGCTCTTATTCTTTCCTTGGAATCAGTATTTGCTGTTATGTTCTCATATTTTTTCTGGGGAGAAGAATTGACCTTACGGATGATTATTGGATGTATCCTTATCTTTGTTGGTATTATTTTAACTGAAATAAAACCCGGTTTTTTAAAAACAAAGACTGGTGAATATAGTTAATACTTTTATATATTGTGGCTAATAATCAGGAACAAATTATATACATAAAGTATAAAAATGTTGTTTGGGTTTTATGTTGTTTGGATATATTTTATTATATTATAGCAATTATAATAAAATTGTGAACTTTATAATATTAATAGTGATAGGGGGTCAATGTTAGATGATAAAAAAAGAAACTTTGGCTGATCTGACCCTTTTATTTGTCGCAATGGCTTGGGGATCAAATTTTGTTGTAATAAAAGACGCATTAGATCATGTGCCTCCATTTACTTATTTAAGTGTTAGATTTATTCTGGCTGCAGTATTAACTGCATTAATTTTCTGGAAAAAACTGAAGCTTATAACACGAGAAGATCTTATAGCCGGGTGCATAATTGGATTTTTTTTATTTTCCAGTTTTGCGACCCAAACAATAGGGCTTATTTATACTACACCAGGGAAGTCAGGCTTTATTACGAGTATATATGTTATACTTGTTCCTTTTATATACTACTTTATCACAAAAGAATTTCCCGGTTTTTGGTCTATAGTAGCTGCTTTTCTTGCTGTTATAGGGCTTGCTTTATTATCTATACAGGAGAGTCTTGCGATTAATACTGGAGATCTTTTGACATTAGTATGTGCTTTTCTATTTGCCGGGCATATAGTCTCTATTGGTGTATTTGCCCCAAAAAGAGATCCAATTATTTTAAACATAATTCAGTTTGCTTTTACAGCAGTCTTATCTACTATAGTAATGCTTATATGGGAGCCTGAATTCACGCCGCTAACAGGTAGGATATGGGGAGCAGTTCTTTATGGTGTTATTGTCTGTACAATAGGCGCATTTGGTCTGCAAACAGTTGCACAGAAGTATACATCTGCTTCACGTGCAGCCCTTATTCTTTGTTTAGAATCTGTTTTTTCTGTTATATTCTCCTATTTTTTCTGGGGAGAAGAACTGACTTTACGAATAGTTCTTGGCTGTGCTCTAATTTTTATAGGAATTCTATTAACAGAAATAAAGCCTAGCTTAGCGAAATTCAAACGAACGCCAAAACAGGATGTAGACTAATAATCATATTTTAACTTCGATCTGATTTTTTGAGATGAAAAATTAAATATTAAGATTTTATATGATAGAATAAATAAGGCGAAAAGCAAATACTCATAAAGATTGGGGATACTGTTTTTAAAGAATGGTGTCCTTTTTCTTTGCCTATAATCGGGATAATGGGGCTATATTCTTATTATTGTATTTCATATTTTCCCTGGTATATAATATTTTATATAGCAATAGGGGCGATTCTATGAAACCAATGAAAAATCTTATAAAAGAGTACTCGGCCGAGCTTGGCATCGATTGTGTCGGTTTTACTGATGTGCGGCCATTTATTAGGGATCAAAATATCATAGAAAAGCGATATAGAGAAGGGAAGCTGGTTCTTGTAAATAAAGAATTAGCAAAAGGATGCAGCCCAAAAGAGCTTCTTTCAGGTGCCAGGTCTATTATTTCCCTGGCAATATCATACCCTTTTTCTAATAAGAAAATCAGTAAAGAAGGGCCTGTGGGCAGAGTATCTGCTTATTCTCTTGTAAGTGATTATCATAAGATTTTAAATACTAAGATTCTGAAGTTGATCGAATTTATAAAAAAAGAAACACCTGTTAAGTATCTTGCTTCTGTTGATAGCGGTCTTTTAATTGACAAAGCCTCCGCATATAGAGCAGGTGTGGGCTGGTATGGTAAAAATACTTTAATATACTGTAATGGTTTTGGATCTCGGGTGTTTTTAGGGGAGATTCTATGCGACTTGGAGCTTGAGCCTGATGAACCTCAAAATAACAGGTGCGGAGAGTGTACTTTATGCCTGGATGCTTGTCCTACCGGTGCATTAAAGGAGCCGTTTAACATTGATCCTCTAAAATGCATCTCCTATCTGACCCAAATGAAAGGGTTTATGCCTCATGATAAAAGAGAACTTATTGGGAATTGGATATATGGGTGTGATATATGCCAAGAGGTATGTCCCCATAATATAAAAAGGATAGAAAAAGATAAAAATGAATTTAAGCTTTTTATTGATGGATATGTTGAACTTGAAAAAATAGTAAATATGAACAATAAACGATTTCAAGAATACTTTGGGAATACAGCCCTCTACTGGAGGGGTAAAAACACAATTCAAAGGAATGCGGTTATCGTATTGGGAAATCTTGCATGTGAAGATTCTGCCCAACTGCTTATCCCATTATTAGAGAGCCCATCACCTATAGTAAGAGGGAGTGTGCCTTGGGCATTGGATAAGATTGGAATCAAATCAGCGAATAGACTACTGTCAAAAGCCCTTGAGAGAGAAAAAGACGAAAGGGTTATAGCAGAAATAAAAAGGGTTTTAGATAATAGTTAAAGGTGTTAAAAAACAAAAAAAGCCCTTGATTTTGTCTAAAAATAATTATAAAGGAATTAGAAAATCTTAATAGAAAAGATACAAATACAGCATACAATAATAAAAATAGAGAAAATTCCCTAAAATTATATATAGGGGGTGGTATTTTTGCATGACAGATTGAGAAACAAGTCTCTAAAAGAAAGACTAATAACCCCTAGTGAAGCAGCGGAGTATATTAAAAACGGTATGACTGTAGCCGCCAGCGGATTTACTCCATCGGGCTACCCCAAGGCTATACCATTAGCACTGGCAGAAAGAGTTGCAAGAGAAGGGAACATACATATAAATCTGCTAACAGGGGCATCTGTTGGAAATGAACTAGATGGTGTCCTAGCTGAAAAAGGTATTATATCTCGGAGATATCCATACCATACAAACAAAATTTTAAGGGATAGAATTAATCAAGGCGCTGTTTCATACAAAGATATTCATTTAGGGCATTTTCCACAACAAATACGATACGGATTTTTCGGTAAAATAGATTTGGCTTTGATAGAAGCAGCAGCCATAACTGAGGAAGGCGGTATAATCCCTACTACATCAGTAGGTGCTTCTCCGACTTTTGTTAGCGAAGCAGAAAAAATACTTATTGAGTTAAATACAAGTCAACCCCTTGAATTAGAAGGTATCCATGATATTTATTATCTTGAAGACCCGCCTGCAAGAAAACCGATACCATTGATAAGCCCATATGAAAGGATAGGCAGTACATATATACCGATTGAGACTGAAAAGATACTTGGTATAGTAGTGACTGATATAAAAGATGGTGTGAGATCGCTCCCGCCTGGCGATGATTCAAGTGATAGGATTGCAGCACATCTGATAGAATTCTTATATCATGAAGTCAAGAAAGACAGGCTGCCACACAATCTTCTTCCTATACAATCAGGGGTAGGCAGTACAGCAAATGCGGTACTTAGAGGCCTTTTGGAATCCCCGTTTGAAAATATGGATTTTTATTCAGAAGTTATTCAAGATTCTGTATTAGACCTTTTAGACAGCAGGAAATTAAATGGTGCTTCTGGAACATCACTAACTTTTTCTGAAGCAGGGCTTAAGCGATTCTATAAAAATATCGAAGAATATAAACATAAGATAATACTAAGACCACAAGAGATCAGTAATCACGCTGAAATAATTAGGAGATTAGGGTCAATAGCAATAAACACAGCTGTAGAGGTAGATATATATGGGCATATTAATTCTACGAATATTTTCGGTTCCGATATAATTAATGGAATAGGAGGATCAGGTGATTTTACTCGGAATGCTTATTTAAGCATTTTCACAACACCTTCCACCTTGAAAAACGGATCTATATCATGTATTGTACCCATGGTATCACATGTAGATCATACAGAACACGATGTTCATATAGTTGTCACAGAACAGGGATTAGCTGATATTAGAGGGCTCTCACCTAGAGAACGGGCGGGAGTCATCATTGAAAACTGTGCCCATCCTGATTACAAACCTATACTCAGGGATTATTATAGAAGGTCTTTAAGAAAAGGTGGACATATGCCCCATGATTTGCAGGATGCCTTTTCATTACATAATAGATTTATTGAGATAGGCAGTATGAGAGATTAGCTTATTAAACTAATCAAAATAATTGATAAAGACTATTGGAGGAAAATACTGTGGAAAAAGATATTCCGGTTCAGAAAAATCATTGTTACAATATTGAGATAAAAGATTTAAGCCATAAAGGGCAGGGCGTAGGTGATTATCAAGGATTTACTCTCTTTGTGCCAGATGCTATCCCCGGGGATAAAGTTAAAGTTAAAATAGTTAAGGTCAGCAAGAATTATGCTATAGGGAAGTTAATAAAAGTATTAGCTCCTTCAGCAAACAGGATACTAGAAAAATGCCCGGTTGCACGAAACTGCGGGGGATGTCAGATACAGAATATGGCATATGAAGCCCAGCTTAAATACAAAACCAGATTGGTTGAACAAAACATAGAACGGATCGGAGGGCTTAAAGGCATTACTGTTCATAAATGTATAGGAATGAAAGACCCTTGGCGATACAGGAACAAGGTGCAGTTCCCGGTAGGAATCAGATCCGGTAAAGCAATTGTTGGTTTTTATGCTGCCGGAAGCCATGACATCATTCCGACAGAATCGTGTATAATTCAGCACCAATCGGCAGATGAAGTATTGAAAATAATCAAGAATTTCATAGATGAATATAATATAGAGGTTTATGATGAGACATTAGGGGAAGGACTTATTAAGCATATCATAATAAGAATAGGTTTTTCAACAAATGAAATAATGGTCATATTAGTGATTAATGGTAAAGAGCTCCCCTATTGTGATAAACTTGTTGAACTTATTAAAGATAAGCTGCCTTTTGTAAAGACCATTGTATTAAATATAAATACAGAGAAGACTAATGTAATTATGGGAAGGGAAAATATTATAGTATATGGAAAGGGCAAAATCAGCGAGAGGCTGGGAGATTTAGAGTTTTCAATTTCGCCCCTCTCATTTTTCCAGGTTAATTCCGCTCAAGCAGAGGTATTATACGAAAAAGCAGTTCAGTATGCAGAACTTTCAGGAGATGAGACAGTATTTGACCTATATTCAGGCACCGGCACAATTTCCCTTTTTATGGCTAAAAAAGCGGGGAAAGTATACGGGATAGAGGTAGTTAAAGATGCTGTCATGGATGCTAGAGAGAATGCACGAATTAACAATATAACCAATGCTGAATTTGTTGTCGGTGCAGCAGAAGATGTGGTTCCAAAACTGTATAAAAAGGGCATGATGGCAGACATAGTAGTTGTAGATCCGCCAAGAAAAGGCTGTGCTCCTTCTCTTTTGGATACGATTATTAAAATGAATCCTAAAAAAGTTATATATATTTCATGTAATCCGTCGACCCTTGCACGAGACATCTGTATACTTGCCAATGGAGGATATCAAGTCCACAAGATTCAACCTGTTGATTTATTCCCGCATACGATGCATGTGGAGTGCGTAGTATTGATGTCAAGACTGTAAGCCTAGATTTTACTGGGTTTGCGGGATTACATCTAAGTCATCTACTCGACCTAAGGAGGTAAAATGAGTACATGGTAACATGTCGATGGTATATTTTTATGCGAAAAATAAGCCTGAAATTAGATAGGGTTGAGTTGATAGTTTAGATAACGGGCATTTTTCATA
>DUOC01000175.1 GCA_012839065.1 Thermoanaerobacterales bacterium
AGGCGGGTGTGGAAAAAGATAACCCGCTAGTAAATTTGTCACCATACTACCCCTCCTATATATATTTATAATCTTCAATCATCTTAAGAAGGATATCCCTTCTGTTAAGAGAGGGATCCTCCATTACTCTGTCCCAGATTTTTTGTAAGATGTGACCAATTTTAGGTCCGTCTTCTATGTCTAAATAATCTTTTATATCGTTACCGTTAATTTTTAAATCTTTAATGTTTATTACCCCTTCATTTGTAAGCATTTCTTCAACCTTTTCCTTCATATAATTCACATAATTCAATTTAATTTTAGGGCTTATGGCTCGCCTATCGGCATCAAGCAGTTCGATTAGCCTCATAATTCCCCTGTCTCCCAGTTTTGCAATAAGTTTTCTTAGTTCTTTTTCCGGAGTTGTCGGTTTAAATATAAATAGATGATAGTATATAAGTGAAATTACTTCAGAAATGGTTTTATTAGGATACTTCAGCCTCTTTAGTATATCCTCTGCCATAACTGCACTTACTTTATTATGACCGGGAAAGCTTCTTATATCTTCTGTCTCTTTTAGGGATCGCGGTTTCCCAACATCATGCAAAAGTGCAGCCAACCTCATATTTAGATAAGGCTTTATATATGCTGCAGTTTTAATATTGTGTTCAAGCACATCATATATATGATCCCCTCTCTGAGTTACCCCATCCCCTTCCAGCAGTTCAGGAATAATATAATTTAATAAACCGGTATTTTTTAGGAGTAAAATCCCTTCTTCAACCCTGTCAGAAACAAGTATTTTGTTAAACTCGTCCCTGATTCGTTCACAAGACGATTTTTCTAAAAACGGTGCCATCTTACACATAGTTCGGTAAGTAGTATCTTCTATAGGAAAGCCCAGCTCTACTGATAACCGAATACCTCTAAGCATCCTCAAAGGGTCTTCTTCAAAGCGTTCTTCAGGGGAACGTACAGCCCTTATTACCTTATTGTCATTAATATCTTTTATACCATCTGCAGGGTCAATATAAACACCCTGTTCAATATCGAATGCTACTGCATTTATGGTGAAATCCCTTTGAAGGAGGTCTTGTTCTATAGTATCACCCTTTAATATAGATATATCACAAGATACACTTTCTATTCCAATCTTGTATGTTCCAAAAAATTCCTTGCTAATCGCTATTATTCGAAAAGACAGGGCTTTAATCAGATCGGCAGGTGCATTTGTAACTATATCCCAATCCTGTGGTTCCTTCCCCAGCAGCTTATCTCTTATACAACCACCTGTTAAATAAGCCTTAAAACCTTTTTGTGTAATACTTCTATATATTTTTTTTATTTCTTCCGGCAGTTCCATTATATATCTCCCCTCCTTAACTGCTCTTGTTCCGCATTTTTGTTATCAAATCTTCCATATCCTGATGGATAGGGGCAGTAAGTTCTAATAAGTTTTTTGTAAAGGGATAATAAAAACGCAGCTTATAGGAATGAAGTGCCGGTCTTGCAATCAAATCAGTATCAAGCCCATATATTGTATCACCTACCACCGGGTGCCCTAATGTTTTTAAATGAA